>PSPB01000055.1 GCA_003193815.1 Methanobacteriota archaeon | reverse complement strand
GCACGTCAAGCGCGTCTCCGAAGGCATGGACCTCGGCAAGTGCACCGGCACCTTCCTCGCCGTGCGGGTGGGTTTGCTGGCGCTGATGCTGCTCGCCTTCGGCTTCGCGTACTGGGTCTGGACCGGGCTACTCGGCAGGCAGCTCTACGACATACAGACCGAGGGGATGCTCGGGACCATCCTCGCCTACTACGTCGTCTTCCTGCTGACGGGGGTGATGGTCGCCACCTTCACCGGTCGGCAGGAGGGCGCGCGCGTCGCGGTGCCGAACCTGCTCGGCACCTCACTGCGGTCGCTGCTGATGATTTTTGCCGCGCTCTCGGGGCTGGGTGTAATCTGGCTGGCGCGCTCGTACCTGCTGGGGGCGCTGGTGATTGCACTGGTTTCGCTCTGGTATTTCCGTGATTACCCGGTTTCGCGGCCCGACCGCGAAACCTTCCGTTCCTACTCGACCTACGCGCTACCGGTCGCCATCACCTCCATCTTCGCGGTGCTGCGGACGCACCTCGACAAGCTGCTGATTGGCATTTTTTGGGCCGCCGAGGACGTTGGGCTCTATTTCGGCGTCCAGCGCATCGCGCTCTTCATCGGGGCGCTGGCGCTCTCGCTGGAGGGGATGCTGCTGCCGTCGGTCTCGCAGCTCCACGCTCGCGGCGGAACGCAGGCGGCCGCCAGCAGCATCATCCGCGCCGAGCGGTACACCGCGCTGATCGCGATTCCCGTCGTGCTGCTGACTGTTATCTGGGCCGAGGAGGTAATTCTGGTCTTCATCAGCCGCGAGTTCCTCCCCGCGGCGCGCGTCCTGCAACTGCTGGCGCTGGTGGCGCTGGTGCGCATCCTGAACCGCCCCTGGTCAATCGCGCTGCGCGGTGCCGACATGCCGGCGCTGACGACGCGCGTCAACCTCGCCACCGGCACGCTCTCGGTGTTGCTGATGCTGCTACTCGTTCCGCGGGAAATTCCGCAGTTCCGCCTCTATGATTTGCCGGGGATGGGCGGCGAAGGCGCCGCGCTGGCGCTGCTCGGACCGGAGCTGCTGGCGGGCGTCTGGCTGCGCTGGTATTGCTACCGCGAGCTGGCGCTGCCGCCCTCGCGGCAGGTGCTGCGGCAGCTGGCGGCAGCGCTGCTGGTGGCGGCGCTCTTCTGGCAGCTTGACCCGCTGCTGGCGGTCGAGCGCTGGTTCGAGCTCTTTGGCCTCGCAGCGTTGGGTGGGCTGCTCTACTACAGCCTGCTGGCGGTCATCGGCGGACTGAAGTGGGCGGACATCCACTTCGCGTGGGACGTCCTCAACCCCGGCGCGATGGGGCGCTACCTGCGCGACGAGCTAAGGCGCTAGCGACGCGAGCAGCTCCGCCATGCGGGGCCGTGCGCCGAGCCGCTCCAGCAGCGCCTCGCGCTCTCCGGTCGCCTGACGGGTACGTTCCTCCGCATCGAGCGCGTAGTGTTCGACAAGTCGCTGGCGAAACTCTGTTGCGGAGCTGAAGAGCCCGTCGGGCGGCACCACTTCCTCCGCGCCAGCCCAGCCGCGGCTCAGCGCGCGGCAGCCGCTGGCGACTCCTTCGACCAGCGAGGTCTGCAGCCCCTCGGCCTGCGAGTTGGAGACGATGATGTCTAGCGAATGGTACCATGCCTGCAGGTCGGGGACGAATCCCTCCAGCGTCACCCGCTCGCCGAGGCCGGCCGCTGCAATGGCCTCCTCGACCCACTGCCGGTAGCGCGCGTCGGGCGTCCCGCCTGCAATCGAGAGGCTCAGCTCGGGCAGCTCGTCGGCGACCGCCGCGAAGAATTCGACCGCTTCGCGGACGCCCTTGCGCGGGATGACCTGCCCCAGCATCCCCAGCCGGTGTGTCGCACCTCTATCGCGCGTGCTGAATTTCGCGAAGTCGATATTTTCGTAAACGACCGCGGTCTGCCCGCCGTAGTCGGGGACTGCGGCGCGGAACGCGCGCTCCATCGCGTTGCTGACGAAGAGTACCAGCGCGACATTGTCCCAGTTGACGCGGTCGGCGTGCCGCTCGAGCTCGTAGCGGTGCATACGCGTCGCCAGCTTCGCGCGTCCGGGGTGGTGGCTCAGCCACTCGAGGTAGTGGGTGGCCCACTCGCAGAAGACGACGTCAGCCCACTCGGCCAGCGGCGGCAGTTCGCGGCTGCGCAACCGGCGGTTGCGCAGCCCCGCCAACAGGTCGTGCGGGCCACGGATGCGTGGCGGTGGTTTCGGCGGATTGAGGACGCGCAGGTCGAACTGCTGTTTCCACGTGGGGAGCAGGTGCTGCAGGAAGTGCAGGTCGTCCGAGACCAGCGCCAGCTGCGCCATCAACCGCTCCCGTAAGCTATCTTTCCGGCGTTCGCGAGCGCCTCGGCAATCAGCCGTTCCTCGTCGCCCCCCCCCTCGAAGAGCGGCGCCGCGCCGTGCAGGAAATCGGCCGCCGGCTGCATCCGTTTCTGCAGGAAATCTTCCTCGTCGTTCACCGACCGCAGCCGCCGCGCGAGGTCGTCCAGTTCAAGTTCCGGCAGCGGCGCCAGCACGTGGAACGTGCCGAGCGGTACCGGCGCGTCGGCGACCGGGATTTCCAGCTCCTCGGGGCGGTAGCGGTTGTGGAGGCCGGTCTTGGTCAGGTATTCGACCGACTCCCAGCCGCCGCGCAGCGGCCCCTTGTTCCAGGGGCGGCGCAGTGCGCCCTGCGCGCGGCGGTTCCACCAGCTGAGCCAGTGGTAGCGCGCCGGCCGGAACGCGCGCTTCACCAGCCAGGGGTGCTGCTTGAAGTTGTAGCCGAACAGGTTGAGACGCAGCAGGCAGGGATGGATGCGCCCTTCGCGGTCGATGACGACCTTGTCGTCGCCGAGGTAGCGCCCCCCGTCGCGCAGCGTGCCGAGCAGCGAGCTGGTCTTGCCGGCGTGCGCCCAGCCGCAGAACACTTCGGCGCGCCCGTCGACCTCGGCCGCCGAGGCGTGGAGCAGCGCCTTCCCCTCGCGACGCAGGTGGCGGCGCAGCAGCGGTGGGAAGAGCGTGTTGAAGAGGAATGCCGGCGGCATTTCCGGCTCGAACTCGACTACCGTGCGGTCGCCCATCGCCAGCGGCAGCGAGGCGCGGGCGCCGTTCCACGCGCGCACCAGCATGCGGTCGCCGTCGAGAGTGAATTGCGGTGCACCCTTGACGAATTTGAGCCGGGCGCGGTCGGGCGACCCGACCGCGCCGCCCCCGCCGCTGAGCACGGCGGTCTCGCGGAAGAAAATCTCCTGTCGCTCGCCACCGGCGTCGGCTCCGTGCGGGAGCAGTTCGGCGTCGAAGTGCGCGGCAGCGGCGGCGCTTTCGGACTCGAGGGCGACCCGGAGTCCGTCGAAAAGCGTGTAGGATTTCAACTGTTTTGCATTCGCTCCGATTATAAAGGGCTGTGGCCCTGAAACATCGTGCTGCCAAACCTGTTCCTCGCCGGCTTCCCCAAGGCGGGCACGACCTCGCTCTTCAGCTGGCTCGCTGCGCATCCCGAAGTATGCGGCGCGCGCCCCAAGGAGCCGGGCCACTTCCTGCCGCTGCGCTGGGGCGACCCGCTCCCGCCGCCGGATTACGCGCGCAACTTCGCGCACGCGCGGAGTGAGCGGTGGCGGCTCGACGGCACCCCCGGCCACGCCTACGGCGGCGGCGCGGTCGCTGAAGCTATCCGCGAGGCGTCGCCCGACGCGCGTGTCATCCTGCTGCTGCGCGACCCCGTCGGGCGCGCCTTCTCGTATTACCGCTACCGGCAGTCGCAGGGTCGCCTGACGGGGGTCGTCTTTGGCGACTATGTCGAGCGCTGCCTCGCGCTCCCGGAGGCGGAGCTGGGGCGGCGTGAAAACCAGGATCTGTTCGGCGTCGCGGGCGGCTGCTACGCGCGCTGGCTGCCGGAGTGGCAGGCGGCCTTCGGCGACGCGCTGCGGGTCGAGTTCTTCGACACGCTGGTCGCCGATCCGGCAGCGCTGCTCGCGGGCATCTGCGACTGGCTGGGCCTCGACGCGGGCGAAATCCCGCGCTCGCAGACCGACGCCGAGAACGTCTCGCTGCTCTACCGCAGCCGCGCAGTGCAGCGGCTGGCGATTGCGGTCGACCACGGCTTCGCGCCGCTCTGGCGCTGGGCGCCGTGGAGCAAACGGCTGCTCTCCGGCGCGCACCGGCTGCTGAATGCCAAGCAGCACCCCGCGGTGCTCGACGACGCGAGCCGGCGCCGGCTCGAGGAATATTACGTGCCGCACAACCGCACGCTGGCGCAGCAGTTAAGCGACCGCGAGCTGCCGGGGTGGCTCGCATGACCCACTACGACGTCTTCAACGGCGACGCCGACGGCATCTGTGCGCTGCAACAGCTGCGGCTGGCGCGCTCCTGCACGTCGACGCTCGTGACGGGAGTCAAGCGCGACAACGCGCTGCTGGCGCGCGTCAACGCGGGCGAGGGTGACACGGTAACAGTGCTCGACGTCTCCTACCGCCGCAACGGCGACGACGTCGAGCGTTTGCTCGCCGCCGGCGCGCGCATCCGCTATATCGACCACCACGACCCGGGCGCGGTCGCCGACCACCCGCGGCTGGAAACGCACATAGACACCGCGCCGCGGATGTCCACCGGGTTGATTGTTGACCGGCTGCTGGGCGGCGCGCACCGCGATTGGGCCATCGTCTCGGCGTTCGGCGACAACCACCTGCGGCTCGCGGCGCGGCTCTGCGCCGACGCGGGGCTCGCGCCCGATGAGGCGGAGGCGTTGCGGCGGCTCGGCATCGCGCTCAATTACAACAGCTACGGCCTGCGCGTCGCCGACCTGCACGTCGCGCCCGACGCGCTCTACCGCCAGATGGCGCCGTT
>PSPB01000054.1 GCA_003193815.1 Methanobacteriota archaeon | reverse complement strand
GCGGTGGGGTTCACCCGTTCCCATTCCGAACACGGAAGTTAAGCCCACCAGCGTTCCCGGCGGTACTGTGGTGCGAGAGCCCACGGGAATCCGGGTTCGCCGTCAACCACTTTTTTGATGAAAAACTCCAAATACAGCCAAGGCCCCGTGGCACTACCCATGGGAGCCGAGGAAGCGCTGCGCGCCGTCCGGGACCCGCTGCTGAAGCGGGACGTCGTCAGCTTGGGCTACGTGCGCGGGCTGACCGCCAGCGGCAGCCGCGTGCGTTTCACGCTGCGGCTGCCGTCGCCCGCATCCCCGCACGGCGACGCGCTGGCGGCGCAGTGCCGCGAGGCGCTACTGGCGCTCGACGACGTCGATGAGGTCGATATCGAGACGGCGTGGGAGGTGCCGCGGCTGCCGGCGCTCGAGTCCCAGACGACGCCCGCCGCGCTGGCGCAGGTGAAGCAGATTGTGGCTGTCGCTAGCGGCAAGGGCGGCGTCGGCAAGTCGACCGTCGCGGTCAACCTGGCGTTCGCCTGCGCCCGGGCTGGCGCGCGTGTCGGCATCCTGGATGTCGACGTCTACGGCCCGTCGGTGCCAGCGATGCTCGGCCTGCGTGACCATAGCCTAGCGGGGGGTCAGCAGGGGGTGCTCGAGCCGGTCGAGGCGCACGGGCTGAAGGTGATGATGGGCTTCCTGACGACGAGCGAGACGCCGCTGGTGTGGCGCGGGCCGATTGCGTCGCAGCTGGTGCAGCAGTTCCTGGGCTCGGTGGCGTGGGGCGAACTCGACTACCTTTTCGTGGATTTGCCGCCGGGGACCGGCGACATACAGCTGACGCTTACCCAAGCCGTGCCGCTGTCAGGAGCTATCATTGTCACGACGCCGCAGGAAGTGGCATACACCATCGCCGAGAAGGGGCTGCGCATGTTCCAGCAGGTCAAGGTTCCGATACTTGGCATCGTCGAGAACATGGCCTACTATCACTGCCCCGAGTGCGGTCACAATGACCCCATCTTCCGCGAGGGCGGCGGCACGGCCGCGTCGCAGAAACTAGACATTCCGTTGCTGGCGCGCATCCCGCTCAACTCCAGTATCGCCGCCGCGATGGACGCTGGCGAACCAATCGCGGAAGGCGAAATCGGCGACGCGTTCGCTGCGCTGGCGGGCGAAGCGATGGCGCGTTCCTCCGCGACGGCGCTGGGCGAGGCGCTCAACCCCGCCGCGCCGCAGGAGCTGGCGGTGGTGGCGGGCGGCGCGGTGCAGGTCAAGTGGCGCGACGGTGCCGAGCAAATTATCCCGGCGCACACGCTGCGCAGCGAATGCCCCTGCGCCGGCTGCGTCGACGAGTTCTCGGGTGAGAAGCTACTACAGCCGGGGCAGATACCTGCTGATATCACGGTCGCGAGCAGCGCCAGCGTCGGCCGCTACGCGGTGCGGCTCGACTTCAGTGACGGGCACAACAGCGGCATCTTCGAGTTCGCCCGACTGCGCACCATCGGCGACGCGGCGGCCGATGCAGCGGCGTTCGAGGTTTGAGCGGCGCCGCGCCCGCCATGCACGGCGACATCTTGCTGCTCTCGTGCTACGAGCTGGGGCACGCACCGGCCGGCATCGCCTGGCCGGCGGCGTTCCTGCGACGTGCCGGTTTCTCACCGCAAGTAATTGACTTGGCGACCTGCGAGCTGGACGAGGCGGCAGTGCGCGAGGCGCAGCTGGTCGCGATTTCGGTCCCGATGCACACCGCGCTGCGGCTGGCGGTGCCGGTCGCCCGGCGCATTCGGGAGCTGAACGCGGCGGCGCACATCTGCTTCCACGGCCTTTACGCGCAGCTCAACCGCGAATGGCTGCTCGCGAACGTTGCAGACAGCTGCCTTGGCGGGGAGTCGGAGCAGGCGCTGGTGGCGCTCTGTGAGGCGCTGGCGCGGGGCGAATCCGCGCCAATGCCGGCAGCGCCGCTGCTGGCGCGGCCGGATTACCCGATTCCCGACGGCAGTGGCCTTGCGGGCGGCTACGCCGAGTTGTTGGACAACGGCCATTCCGTGCAGGCGGGCTTTGCCGAGGCAACGCGGGGGTGCAAGTACACTTGCCGCCATTGCCCGGTCACGCCGGTCTACAACGGCCGTTTCTTTGTCGTCCCCGTCGAGAACGTGCTGCAGCAGGTGCGCAAGCAGGTGGCCGGCGGGGCGCGCCACATCACCTTCGGCGACCCTGATTTCCTGAACGGCCCACGGCACGCCTTGCGGGTGGCCGAGGCGCTGCACGCCGAGTTCCCGCAGCTGACATTCGACATCACCGCCAAGGTCGAGCACCTGCTGGACCACGCCGATTTGCTCCCGCAGCTGGCCGAGTGTGGCTGCCTGTTCATCGTCACGGCGGTTGAGTCATTGAGCGACCACGTGCTCGAAATCCTTGACAAGGGGCACACGCGCTCCGACGTCGAGCGGGCGCTGGCGGCGACGCGCGCGGCGGGGATTGCGATGCGACCGTCGCTGGTCGCCTTCACCCCATGGACGACGCTCGATGACTATCTCGAGCTGTTCGAGTTCGCCGCCGATAATGCCTTGGTGGGAGCCATCGAGCCGGTGCAGTTCACCATCCGGCTGCTGCTGCCGCCCGGGTCGGCGCTGCTCGACCACCCCGAGATGGCGCCGCACTTGCGCGGGCTCCGCGAGGAGGACTTCGGCCACCGCTGGGAGCATCCCGACCCCTACATGGACGCGCTGCACCACGAGGCGGTCGCGGTCGCCGAAGAGGGGGGCGACGATGCGACGCTGTTCCACGCGCTCTGGAGCGTGGCGCGCTCCGCGGCGGGGCAACCGCCGCCGCCGATGGTGGTGGCGACGCCGGGACCGCGACTCTCTGAAAGCTGGTATTGCTGCGCTGAGCCGAGTCCGGGGCTGCTGAAAATTGGTGAACCAAGCGCTTAATAGCGCGATAGCACACACCCCACACGATGGCCGAAATCCGTATCCGGGGCGAGCCGACCGCCGACCAGCAGGTGTGCCGTTTTGTCGTCGACCGCAGCCTGCATGGTGGCAACGCTAGTTTCACTTCCGCCGCGGCGGCCGAAGGGGCGCCGCTGGCCGAGGCGCTGTTCGCGCTGCCGGACGTCAGCGCGGTCACCATCGCGCGCGACACGGTCAGCGTAACCAAGCAGGGCGACGGGGCGTGGCCCGAAATCGGCAAGCTAATCGGCGACGCCATCCGCGCGCAGATTGCAAGCGGCGAGCCGGCCGTGGGTGAGATGACCCCGGCGAGCGGCGAGGAACTCTTTGAGCGCGTGCAGGCAGTGCTTGTCAACGAGATTAACCCCAGCATCGCCAACCACGGCGGTGTCGTCACGCTGCAGCGGATCGAGGAGGGCAAGGCGTATGTCCAGATGGGTGGCGGCTGCCAGGGCTGCGGCATGGCCGACGTGACGCTCAAGCACGGCATCGAGTCCTACCTGCGGCAAAAAGTCCCTGAAATATCAGAAGTAGTCGACGTCACCGACCACGACCAGGGCGAGAACCCCTACTTCGAGCCCGGCAAGGGTGCCGGCGGCGGCAAGGCGGGCGGCGGTGGCGACGGCGGTGGCGGCGGCGGTGGCGGCGGCGGTGGCTGTAGCGCTTGCGGCGCCAGCAAATAGGCGCCGCAAGCTACTGCGGCGCAACCTTTCTGGCCTCGCGGAGCTCGGCCAGCGGTTGCTACAGTGCCTGCGGTGTCAGCAAGTAGCTGATGCCAGCAAGTAAGTTACCCGTTTCCGCGTAGTGTGAGCAACCTCTGCAACGGCACTACCTCTGGAGACAGACAAGCGAGCCGCCGCTCCAGCCCCGGCAGGTGCCCTTCGCCGACGACCGCCGCCACGCGCTGTCCGTCGCGCAGCAGCGCCACCAGCCGCCGCGCCATGTGGCGGTCGCGGCGGTCAATCAACTCGCGCTGGAGCGACGGGAAACGGCGCGCGAACTCGGCGAGTTCGCGCGAGAAGTCGCCGGTCGCGAGCGGGTTTTCGCCAGCCGCCGGACCGCTCTCCAGCGCTTCCGCGCCCAGCAGCGGTGGTAGCAGCTCGCGCGCCAGCGCCAACCGCTCGCGCCAGCCGAGCGCCCGCCAGGCGCGCTGTAGCGTCGGGATGACCGGCAGGTCGACCAGCGCCAGCCGCGCGCCGAGCCGCTGCGCGGTGCGGCCGGCGGCGAGCATGTCGCTGCCGGGCGGCGCGCCCAGGATTTCGCCCAGCCGCTCCTGCAACGACGCGAGTAGCCGTAGCAGCAACGGCCCGCGGCGTGGCCTGACGGGCGCCCGCAAGGCCGCCCAGCGTTGCGGGTCGAGCTCGAGCGCGACGACGTCGGGGTCGAAAGTGCGTAGCACCCGCTCGAGCGGCAGCGCCAGCTCCATCACGTGCGCCGTCCCCACCAGCAGCAGCCGTCCCGCCACGAAGGGCAGCGACCGCGCGCATAAATACGCGGCAGCCTGCGCTGCACCCATGTTCAGCAGCTCGGCAGACCCGGACGCGCCCGAGAAATGCCCCTTCTGCAAGAAGGATATCGGCGTGGTCGATAACACCTACCGCTTCAGCACCATCGACCTAGATACCGGCGGCGGACAGGTGATGTCAATCTCCTGCGCGAACTGCCGCAAGGTTCTCGGTTTCGTCAACGCCTGAAGGGCGGCACCGGAGAGCCGGACATGTAGAGCCAGAGGAACGACGCGGTTGCGAGTGCCGCAATCGTCGCGAGAATAATCGAGCCGCGGCGCACCGTTTCGTAGTTCGGCGCCGCGTTGGGCGGCAGCTCGCGCCAGTGCGCCAGCGGCTGTAGCAGCAGAATCCAGCCGGTCCACCAGAGCAGGTTGCGGTCCCACGGAAACGCGTCGGTCGCCCCGCTCCAGAGCAGCAGGCCGGCGCCGGCGGTCGTCGCCGCCCACGAGAGCCGCATCGTCGCCACCGCGCCGAAGCGCGTCGCGAAGGTGGTCGTGCCGACCGCGCGGTCGGCGACGACGTCGACCGCCATCGTGGGGCAGTAGAACGCGACGAGGTAGCAGACGACCGAGGCGAAGTAGAGTCGCGGGAATTCGCCCAGCGGCTGCGAGAGCGACCAGCCCGCCAGCGGCAGCAGGAAGCCGAGGCTGGCGCCGTTGGCGGCGATGTCGAGGCCGGGCCGTTCCTTGAGCCGCAGCGGCGCGATGTTGTAGGCGAGCGAAATCGCCGTGAGGCCGAGCAGGCAGAGCAGGAAATCGCGTCCCGCGAGCGCCGCCAGCGCCAGCGTCGCGACCTGCAGCGCGCCAAAGAGCGCCCATCCGGCTGCCGGGGTGAGGTCGCCCCGCACGAGCAGGCTGAACGCCTTGCGGGGATTCCGCCGGTCGATCTCGAGGTCGCAGAGGTGGTTCAGGACGAAACTGCTCGCCGTCAGGAGCGCGACCGTCGCTAACCCGAGCAGGCCGGCGTGGCTGCCCCACTCCTGCGCGCCGACGATGAAACCAATCTGGAACGGCACCAGCGCGACCAACCAGAACTCGACGCCGATGAACCGCAGCCAGAGTCGCAAGGGCGCGCGCACGCGAACCGCTCGGGCGCTTAATGAAGCCGGGGGCAGCCGTTCCGGGCGCACTCTTAATTCAGGGGCGACGCGTCGCCGCGCGATGAGCGATGACTTTGCGTATGCGCACGGTCGCGACGACATCGTCTGGATGTCGCAGAACACCAACCATCTGCCGACGCATCCCGCTATCGAAGAGGCAATCCGCGACTCGGCTGCCAGCCACGAGTTCAACAAGTATCCGCTCGCGAAGGGGCTGCCGCGGCTGCGCGAGCTCATCCTGGAGGATCTGGGCCTGCCCGACTTCGGGATACACATCACCAACGGCGGCACCGAGGCGCTCTACTGCCTGATGCGCTATCTACAGCCGGCGGGGAGCCGCATGATTACGTCGGACCCGTCCTACTTCATCATCCACAAGTTCGCGAAAATGGGCGGCGCCGAGTGCACCGACCTGCCGATTTACGGCGGCACCTGCCGCTTCGACCTGGACGCGGTCCGGGCCGCCATCACGCCCGAGACGAAGAGCATCCTGCTGATTGACCCGCTCAACCCGCTCGGCTCGACCTACCCGCGTGAGGAGGTGCGCGCGCTGTGCGAAATCGCGCGCGAGCACGACCTGTGGATTATCGACGACATCACCTACCGCGACTTCGCGCCGGAGCATACGCTCGCGACCGAGTTCGCGCCAGAGCGCACCGTCATCGCCTATTCGGTGAGCAAGAACTGCGGCCTGGCGGGGCTGCGCGTGGGGGCGCTGGTGGCGCCGCAGGAGTTCATCGACGACATCGCCGGCAGCATGGTCTCCGACCTGGGTATCTCCATCATCGGCCAGCGCGCCGCGATTGCCGCACTCGAAACCAAGCCGGAATGGCTGCCGCGCAACATCGAAATCTGCAGCCGGAATCAGGCCATCATCAAGCGCGCCGTCGACGCCGTCGACGGCGCGCACCTCCCGGTCTACCCGTCGGCAGCCAACATGATGGTCATCGACATCGCCGATTGCGGGGTTTCGCCGCAGGCGGTGCAGGACGCGCTGCTCTACGACCACCAGATTTTCATCAGGGCCGGCAATTATGTTTCGGCACGCTTCGGCGACCGCTTTGTGCGCGTCTCCTTCTCGCTGCCGACGCCGGAGGTCGAGCGGTTCGCCGAGCATTTCCCGCGCGTGATGGAGCGGCTGTGCGACTCGGGCTGATTGGCTGCGGCTCAATCGGCTCGACGCTGGCGCGCTTCCTGCAGGCGGAGCCGGGCGTAGCGGAAATCATCATCTGGGACCGCGCCCGCACTCGCGCTCGCGAACTGGCGCGGACGATGGACAAAGTGACTTACGTCCCCAGCTTCGGCGCGATGCTCGACGAGGTCGAGGTCGTCGTCGAGGCGGCGTCGCAGGGCGCGCTACGGTCGCGCGGCCCCGCCGTGCTCGAGGCGGGGCGCGAGCTGGTCGTGATGTCGGTCGGCGCGCTCGCCGAACCGGCAATGCTGCGCGCGCTCAAGCGCGCAGCGCGCAAGGGCGGCAGCCGCTTCCACGTCCCGTCGGGCGCCATTGCCGGGCTCGACGGGCTCAAGTCGGCGCAGGTCGGCAACCTGCGCCGCGTCGAACTGGAGACGCGCAAGGTGCCGCGCATGTTCGAGGGCACCGAGGCGTGGGAAGGTGGCG
>PSPB01000053.1 GCA_003193815.1 Methanobacteriota archaeon | reverse complement strand
GGCGCTGGCGACCGAACTGGCGGCTGTGCTCGCCGGCCGCGGGCTGCGCGCGACGGCTGATAGCGGCTACTGCAACATCACGCTCGACTGGCGTCCGCTGGCTGCGCCGTTGCTGGCCGAAATCGCGGCCGGCGATTTCGGCACCTGCACCCCGACTGGCCGCCGCGTGCTGATTGAGCACACTTCGGCCAACGCCACCGGCCCGTTCCACATGGGGCGCGCGCGTAACCCGATTATCGGCGATACGCTGGCGCGACTGCTGCGCTACGCGGGCGACGAGGTCGCGACCGAGTACTACGTCAACGACATGGGCCGGCAAGCGGCCACGCTCGCGTACGGTCTGCGCCACTTCGCGCCGGGCGACGCGCCGAAGGTCGACCACGCGCTGGTCGAATGCTATCGGCAGGCGAACACCGCGCTCGAGGAGGACCCCGCCGCGAAGGAGGCGATTTACGCGCTGATGGAACGCTGCGAAGAGGGCGACACGGAAGCGGCCGACGAGGTCGCGGGCGCCGCCGAAAAGATGCTGGCGGGCATGCGCGAATCGCTGGCGAGGCTGGGCGCCGAGGCCGACGCGTATTTCCACGAATCGGCGCTCGTCGCCGGCGGTGCCGTCAACGACGTTATCGAACGGCTGGCGCAGTCCGCGCTCTGCGGCGACGATGACGGGGCGAAGTTCCTTGACCTTGCGGGGCACGGCATCGCCGGCCGCAACCAGCGCTTCTTCTTCACGCGTAAGAGCGGATTGAGCCTCTACACGACGCGCGACGTAGCCTACCATCTCGACAAGTTCGACCGCTGTGACATGGCGCTGAACGTCCTCGGCGAGGACCACAAACTGCAGTCGCAGCTGCTCAGCATCGCGCTGGGCGAGCTCGACGCCCCCACGCCTGAAGCAGTGTTCTACGCCTTCGTCAGCCTGCCGGGCGGCAAGATGTCGACCCGCGCCGGACGCGTCGTCTACCTCGACGACATGCTCGACGAGGCGCAGCAGCGGGCGCTCTCGGAACTCGAGCAGCGCCGCCCCGACATGGCTTCCGCGCAGCGACAGGCACTGGCGACCGCCATTGGAACGGGAGCATTGCGCTACAACATCCTGCGCGTGCAGGCCGAAAAGGGCTTCACCTTCCGCTGGCAGGACGCGCTGAGCTTCGAGGGGGACTCGGCGCCGTTCACGATGTATTCGCACGCGCGCTGTTGCGCCATCCTGCGGCGCGCCGACGGAACGCCGGGCGGCGACCCGCCCAGTGAACTGCACCCGACCGAGGAGGCACTGCTGCGGCAACTCGCGTGCTGGCCGGCGACGGTCGCGCGCGCCGCCGGCGAGCGCAAGCTGCACCTGCTGCCGCCCTGCGCGCATGGCCTGGCGGGGGCGCTGAACGGCTTCTACCGCGACTGCCCGGTGATTGGCTCCGACGCCGAGGGGTTCCGGCTGGCGCTGGTCGACGGGACGCGACGCGTGCTGGCGGATGTGCTGGGGCTGCTGGGCGTGGTCGCGCCAGAGGAGATGTAGGTGCTGCGACCGCAGTGGCACTTCCTGAGCGAAGAGACGCCGACCGATATTGTCGAACTGCTGCTGGCGCAACGTGGCCTGGCGGGAGCGGAACGCGACGCGTTCCTGCATCCATCGCTCGACCAGCTGCATGACCCGTTCGGGCTGCCCGACATGGAGAAGGCGGTCGCCAAGCTGGAGTGGGCGCGGACCTGGCAACAACCCGTTACCGTCTTCGGCGACTACGACTGCGACGGCGTGACGTCGACCGTGCTGCTCTACAGCCTGCTGAAACAGGCGGGGATGCAGGTCGACTACCATGTGCCGCATCGCATCGACGACGGCTACGGGCTGACCGAGGCGGGCGTCGAGAAAGTGCATGCGCGCGGCAGCCGGCTCATCGTGACGGTCGACAACGGCATCAGCGCCAATGCGGCGGTCGCGAAAGCCAATGCTCTGGGAATGGAGATCGTGATTACCGACCACCACAAGCAGGAGGGCGAGCTGCCCCCGGCAGCCGCGGTCGTCAACCCCAACCGCAAGGATAACGAATACCCGTTCCGCGCCATCGCGGGCGTCGGCGTCGCCTACAAGCTCTGCTGTGCACTCGCGCCGCGTATCCTGCCTGCAGGCGATGCGGACGCATTCCTGGCCGAGGCGCTCGATCTGGTGACGCTCGGAACCGTAGCCGACATGGTGCCGCTCGTCGACGAGAACCGCGCGCTGGTGGCGCACGGGCTTTCGCGTGTCGCGGCTACCAAGCGCGCCGGAATCCAGGCGCTCATCGAGCAGGCGCGCGCCAAGCGCGAGCTTGACCCGGCCGACATCGGCTTCAAGCTGGCGCCGCGCATCAACGCCGCCGGACGCATGGAGGGCGCCGACATCGCACTCGAGCTGCTGCTGGCACCCGACCTGGCAGCGGCGCGGCCGCTGGCGGAGAAGCTCACCGGGCTCAACGCCAAACGGCAGGCGGAGACCGTACGTTGCGAAGAGCTGGCACTCGACCTGGCCGAGGCGCAAGCGGGGTATGATTTCATCGTCGTCTGGCATCCCGAGATGCACGCCGGCGTGATGGGGCTGGTCGCGGCGCACATCATGCGCCGCTTTCACCGCCCGACGCTGGTGCTGCGCATCGACGGTGACGCGGCGGGCGGCTCGGCGCGCTCGATTCCGGGCTACGACCTGAGCGCCGCGTTCGACCGCCACAAGGCGCTGCTCGACGGCGGCGGCGGTCACGCCATGGCGGCCGGCTGCCACCTGCCGGCCGCCAATCTCGAACCGTTGCGCGCAGCGCTGGTGGCCGACGCGAGCGAGCGACTGACCGACGAGATGCGGCAGCCGCTGCTCGAGATTGCCGCCCCGCTCGAGGCAGGCCGGCTCGACCTGCAATTCATGGCGCAGCTGGAGCGGCTGGCGCCCTTCGGGCAGGGCAACCTGGCGCCGACCTTCGCGCTGCTGGGGCAGGAAGTGCAGTCGGTCCGCACAATGGGGCGCGACAGCGACCACTTGCGGCTCTCGCTGGCACGCTGCCCCGACACCATCGGCTGGGGCATGGGCGAACGCGCCGAGACGCTGCTGCCGGGCGACCGGGTCGACATCGCGTTCAGGCTCGAGCGCAACCGCTACAAGGGGCGCGAGCAACTGCAACTGCTGCTGCAGGACCTCAAGCCTTCAGAATAGATGGTGGTGAGGGCCGGATTTGAACCGACGTGGTCGCGATCTGCAGTCGCGTGCATAGCCTCTCTGCCACCTCACCACGGTCGTGCCACTTGCCGAGGCGTTTAAGGATTTCCGGTTCGCGCAATCGTGCGCGAGACGTCACTGCTGCCGAGGCTTTCGCGCTTCATATCGGCCAGCAGCCGTTCGTAGTGGGCGACCTGTTCCTCGATGCGGTCCAGCTCCGAGGCGTCGCCGTCACCCTGCTCGATGCGGGCGCTGACTCGCTCACGACGCGCTTCCCATTTCTCGAGTTCTGCGATTGCCTGCAGGATTCGTTCCTCGTCCATCTCTATATAAGCCGGATGGTCTCCAGATTGTGCGGTGATTCGACCTTCAGCCGCGCCTTGCGCCGGATGTCGGTCGCAAACTGGTCGCACTTCTGCGGGTCGCCGTGGTTGAGCAGCACCAGCTTGGGACGCGGGCGGATTGTGCGCACGTAGCGCATCAGCTGCCGCTTGTCACTGTGCCCTGAAAAACCTTCGCAAGTCTCGATGTTCATGTTGACCGGTACCGATACCATTCCGCCGTTGTCGCGGTCGTGCAGGCTGATTTCGCGGGCTCCTTGCTGGATGCGCTGGCCCAGCGTGCCCGAGGCCTGATAGCCGACGAAGACCATGCTGTTGTTCCGGTCGGGCGCCCATTGGCGCAAGTATTCCATCACCGGCCCGCCGTTGACCATGCCGGAAGTGGCGAGCACGATGGCGGGCTCGTCGCGCGAGCAGATTTCCTGCCGCATGTCGACCGAGTCCACCTTCTGGAACATGTCGTCACGGAAAGGGTTGCCGCGATTCTGGTAAATCTTGTTGCGCAGATTATTGTTCAGGTATTCCGGGTAGGCCGCATGGAGCGCGGTCGCCTCCCATATCATCCCGTCCAGGAACACATCCATATCCTGCAGCATGCCTTCGCGATGCGCCTTTTCGAGGACCAGCATCACCTCCTGCGAACGGCCGACGGCGAAGACTGGAATCAGGATTTTACCGCGCCGCTCGACGGTGCGGTTGATAATCTCGGTCAGCTTGCGCATCCCCTCCTCGCGCGACGGCTGGAAGTCCTTGAAACCGCCGTAGGTCGCCTCCAGCACCAGTGCCTCCATGCGCGGGAAACGGTTGACAGCCCGGTCGAAAAGCCAGGTGTTCTCGAACTTTATGTCGCCCGAGAATACGATGTTGTGCTGGCCATCGCCGACGTGGAAGTGGGCGCTCGCCGAGCCGAGGATATGGCCCGAGTTATGGAACGTCAGTTTCAGGTCGGGGGCAATGTCGGTCGTGTCGCCGAAATTGAGCGGGATGCAGTTGCGCACCTGGTGCCGGATATGCTCGCTGCCGTAGGGCACTTTCTTGCCTTCAGCGTTCTGGATCTTGATGTAGTCGGTCTGCAACAGCGCCGCCAGATCGCGTGTAGGCGGGGTGCAGTAGACTGGCCCGTCGAAGCCGTAGACAAAGAGCATCGGCAACAGCGCCGAGTGGTCTAGATGCGCGTGCGTCAGCACCACCGCGTCGAGTCCCTCCAGCGGCGTCACCTCCGGGGCGTTCAGGAACGGGCTCGGCTCCTTGTCGTTACCGGGGTTGAAGCCGCAGTCAATCAGCACCTTGCTGTCCTTGGTCATCAGCAGGTGGCAGGAGCGCCCCACTTCGCGGTAGCCGCCCAGCGCGGTGATGCGCACGAACTGCTCGCCATCGATGGTGTCGCGGAAAACCTTGCGACCAACGCGCTTCATGAAGTCCTTACGCTTCTGTGCCACCTTCGGCTCGAGGATGTAATTGCGGATTTCACGTAGCGTGGTTGATTCCATCGGCGCGTCGCGGATGACTATCGGGTTCCAGCCGATGCCGCGTCGCACGTCGTTGAGCACCGCGCCAAACTTGCCGATGGCGCGACCGGGGTTGACTGCCTCGATGTAGACGTCACCATTAATCTCGTCGAAGCGGATGCTGCTCACCTCCGCCTCGGCAGGGATTATTTCACCCAGTTTTTCCTCCGCCTCCTTGGTCGGCAGCCGCACCGCCGGGTCGGCCCGGATGATGATGCGCTTGCGCACTTTCTGCGCCAGCTTGCGCACGATATCGTTGCTGCCGGCAAAGGCATCCATATCTCGGGTATAGAGCACCACACTGGAGCCCTCTACGCGCACGTCGGTGAACTCGACGGTGTCAGATATGACACTCTGCGCGGCTTCGCGAACCTCTTTGATGATGTTCTCTACAGCCATAGAGACCTGTTTCCAGCGTGTGTGAAGGCTGCCTCAGGCAGCCAGCTTAGCCTGAATTTTCATGACGGCTGCCGCGTCCATCGCGGTGTAGCCGCTTGAATCGATTGTGCAAAGCGAGATGCCGTCGCCCGATGCCGAGTCGCGCTTCATCGCCACGGTCAGTGCCCGGATGGCGAGCTCCCTGCCTTCGGCGACGCTAAGACCCTCACGGAAGTGGTCCTCGAGCACGCCATAAACAAAGGGCGAGCCGGAACCGGTGGTGGTAAACGTATCTGGAATCGAGCCGCCCGCCGCGTCCAGCGAGTAGACATGGCCGCCGGCCGTGTCGACGCCGCCAATCAGCAGCTGGACCCAGAACGGCATGTAGCGCCGGCCGTTCATGATGTTGGCCATCAGCGTCGAGGCTGAAAGAATCGTCATCTTCCGGCCGCGCTTCAGCTCGAAAAGCTTCACTTCGGCCGTGAGCCAGCGCGCCA
>PSPB01000052.1 GCA_003193815.1 Methanobacteriota archaeon | reverse complement strand
GATTCATTCCTCGTCCTCTTCCGCGGCGTCATCATCATCGTAGCCGCGGCTGTTGAGCACGCGGATTTCTAGCTCGGCGGCGCGCGCCTCAATCGCTTCGCGCTTGCGGTCGCCGACGGTGGCGGCGACCCGCGCCGCTTCCAGCTTGCCGTCGAGCGCTTCGAGCTCCTCGGGCCGGTGCACCAGCACCTCGGCGAAGCCGGACGGGTGCAGCCCGCGCGCGGCGGCGGGGCCGCGGTAGCCGGCCGAGACCACCGGTGGGCGATACTTGCGGTGCATGCGCATCTTGCTGTGCATCCCGCGCGGCTTGCGCCAGGCGGTGCCGAGCCGCTTGTAGCGGAACCAGTTCTGTCGCTTGAAGGCGGGCCGCTTGCGGCTGGCAGCGTTGCGCTTCGCGAGTGCCTTGCGTGTGTCCGCGTCGAGCTTCGGCTTTGCCTTCGGCTTATGCGTCATGTATCACTCCTTTCGAGACGAGATAGATGCCGTCTTGGAAGACGCGGATGTCGCGTCCTTTGACGACGGTCGCGCGCTCAAGGTTGGCCGCGGTCTGGCCGACCGCCTCGCGGTCGTTGCCCTCGATGGTGACCGAGTCGCCTTTGGCGATTACCTTAGTGTCGCCGACAATCGCAGCGTGGCGGCTCGCCTTCTCGCCCAGGAAGTTGTCGATTACGACGGTGTTGCCCTTGGCGGAAACCTTCATCGGGAAGTGCGCGAAGACCACCTTCATCTGGTAGCGGAAGCCGAACGCGACGCCGTTGACCATGTTGGACAGGTGCGCGCGCCATGTCCCGAGCAGCGCCTTCTGCCGCTTGCGCAGCTTCTTTCCGGAAACGACCACCGCGTCGTCGCCCGGCTGGATGCCGAGCTGCGGGTGGCTGAAGTCGCGCTCCAGCTTGCCGCGCGGCCCCTCGACCGCGAAGGTCGCGCCGTCGTAGCTGGCGCTGACGCCCTCCGGCAGCGGGACCGTGTGCGTCAGTTCCTCAATAAGCATACGCGAGCAGCCTCCCTCCGGTGTGGCCAGCCTTGGCCTGGTCGTTGTTGATGACGCCCTGCGGCGTCGTTAGAATCAGGATGCCGAAGTCCTTGGCCGGCAGGTAGCGCGCCTCGTGGCGTTCCATCTCGCGCACCTTGACCGAGAACCGCGGGCGAATTGCCCCGCAGCTGTTGATGCGGCCGTTGAGCTGCACCTTGAATTCGCCGCCGCGGCCGTTCTCCTGCCGCTCGAAGCCGGTAATGTAGCCCTTCTCCTGTAGCAGCCGCAGGATTTCGCCAACCAGGCGTGACGCGGGAACGCATGCGTCGGGCTTGCCGACGTGGTCGGCGTTCTTGATGGTCACCAGCGCATCGGATAACAGGTCGTGTCTCATGAGTATTTCTTGAACCCCAGTATAGTCGCCTTGTCGCGGAAGCACTGCCGGCATAGATGCAGCTTGTAGCGCCTCACAATGCCGCGCTTGCGTCCGCAGCGGCGGCAGCCGACGATGCGCCCACGGAACACGGTGCGCTCCTTGGTCTTCATGTGACAACCTCCAGCTTGAAGTTCTGCTGCATGAATTCCTGGCATTCCTCGCGGGTCAGCCGGTGGCGCGGGCCCACCTTGCGCCGCGCCACCTTGCGCCGCGAGACGCGGAAGCCGGGCCGCTCGAACGCGACAGCCACATCCAGCCCGAAGATGCCAATGTCAGGATCGTATTTCTCGTCGGCGAAGCCGGTGTAGTCGGGAATGCCGAAGTTGAGTCCGCCCGCGGCGGAGAAGCAGTAGGCTGGCAGCCGGTTCTCGCGCACCCAGAGCGCGTTCTTCAGGACGCGGTGCGCGTTCTCGCCGCGCAGCGTCACCTTGCAGCCGATGGGCATCCCCTTGCGCAGCCCCAGATCGCGGTTCTGCGTGCGTGAAAGTGTGCGCACCGGCTGGCAGCCGGTCAGCTTGCCCAGCACGGTTTCGGCCTTGGAGAGCCGGTCGCCCGCCTCGCCAACGCCGATGTTCAGTACCACCTTGGCAATCCGTAGTT
The DNA here is from genome assembly GCA_003193815.1 of Methanobacteriota archaeon. Lineage (GTDB taxonomy): Archaea > Thermoplasmatota > Poseidoniia > MGIII > CG-Epi1 > UBA8886. The sequence continues at coordinate 7,599 of PSPB01000052.1, read as the reverse complement.
CGCGCATCGTGTTCATATCGAAACCTCGGTGACGAGCGCTTTCTTGGCGCCGACGACGAACGCATATTGCTTCAGCGTCTCGAACTCAGTGAAGTAGACGATGTTGGGCCGCGGGCTACGTGTCACCAGTGCCTCTTTCAGCGGCGCAATCGTCCCGACGTGCGCCCCACCCGTGACGAGCGCGGGGGCGCCCTTGTCGAACTTGAGAACCTTCTTGATTTTGCGGCCCGGCAACGCCACTTGCAACACGTCGCCAGTCGCAACCGTGTCTTCGTAGAGCAGGTTGCTCCCGTCGTGCAGGTTGAGTTGCGTCTTTCCGCCGCGCACCGTCGTCTTACCTTCGACGCGCAGCAGCTTCCACTTCGCCTCGGTCGGCTTGATTTCGGAGAAATGCAGCCGGCCGTGGTGGTCGAGCAGGCAGCGGTAATCGGCCTTGGCCGCGGGCAGCGAGACGACGTCCATCAGCCCCACGCTGCGCTTCGGGTCGCGCACGACGCGCTGGTCGACCATCACCTTGCCGTCAGCGAGCACCCGGCGCGCCTCACGCGCATTGTCGCAGACGTGCAGGTAGTCGCGCAGAACCATCACCAGCGGGACGCTGCCCTCGAGCGAGTGGGGTCCCGGCGCTGGCTTGGTGGCCCAGAAGTGTGACTTGCGGCCGACGTTCCACGAACGCGGCGCGGTGATGCGCTTCAGGTGGTCGCTCATGCGGATTCCTCCAGCCGCGCCACCAGGTCCGCTTTCTTGCCCGACACGGGCAGGTCGCGCTCCTTGAGCGCTGCCTTCAGCTCGGGGACGGTGAGCGCGCTCCAGTCCTGCGCTCCCCCCTCGTCGCCAGCCTCCGCTTCGTCAGCGTCGGCATCCGCTTCATCGGCTTCTACCGCGCGCGGGTCGACTCCTGTCACCTCGGTTTCGTAATCGTCCTCGGCCGCTTCCAGCGCGGCGACGGTCTCTTCGGTCCACTCGACCCCTTCGTTGACGCGGTCCAGGATGCGCCGGCGGCGCACGTCGGACCAGTCGGGGTTGATGACTACCAGGTTAGACGGGTCAATCGGTCGCTGCAGCTCGGTGCCGTCCGACTTGTGGTAGGTGAATCCGTCGACGTAGACCTTGCGCGCGCGGCGGTCAATTTGCGAGATGCGGTGCCCCCCGGTGCCGCGCCCCTCACCGCGCACAATCAGCACGCGGTCGCCGGTGCGGACCGGGATCGAGCGGGGATAGATGTAGCCGCGTTCTTCCTGCCGCTTGCGGAGTCCGCGGTCGAGCGGTGCCGCCATCTCGCGGTGCCGTCGGTGGAGCGGCGCGTTACGCCGGGCGCGTCGCTGTTTGCGGGGTTGTTTTGAGCTCATATGATAGTAGATGCCGTTGCGGCAATGCGCGGCCACCTCTCGGCCGCTTCGCGGGCGACGGGTCCCTTGATTCCGGAGCCGCGCGTCTCGCCCATTTCGTTGGTCAGCACGACCGCATTATCCTCGAATTTCACCATCGTCCCATCGGGGCGGCGGAACGGCCGCCGGCAGCGGACGATAACTGCGCGCACTAGCTGGCGCCGCATTTCCGGGGTCCCTTTCTTGACCGACGCGATGACCATGTCGCCGACGCCTGCCGACGGCGAGCGGCGGTGGACGCCCTTGTAATTCAGGACCGTCACGATTTCGACCACCTTGGCGCCGCTGTTGTCGACGCAGTCGATACGCGCTCCCTGCGGAAGCCCGCGCATCTGCCGACCGGCGACCGCCCTCATGCGTCCCTCCGCTCGATAATCACGAACGACTTGGTCTTCGAGAGCGGGCGGCACTCCATGATGGTTACCGCGTCGCCCTCCTGCGCGCCGACGCTGGCCGGGCTGTGAGCCTGGATGCGCGACGAACTGCGTTGGTAGCGCTCGTATTTCGAATCGTATTTCAGGCGCTCAATCCTGACCACCGCGGTGCGCTGTGCTCTCGCGCGTACGACAACGCCCTGCAACAGTTGTCCCCGCACGGGGAGCGTGCCGTAGAACGGGTCGTTCAGGTCGCCGTCCCACTCGTGCGTGGGCGGCTGCACGTCGACGCCGATGTCGCGTGGCTTACTCATGCGCACCTCCGGGTGCGGTCCTGCGGCCGGAACGCAATCCGGTCGCCCGCGACAGTCTCGCCGTCGAAGTCGAAGTTGCCGCCGCGCTTGGCGACGCGCTTGCGGCCCCCACCGGACTCGAGTAGTAGCGTTTCGCGCGTCTCGTCGACGACCGTCCCCGCAAGGCCACACAGCGACGGGTCGCTGTGCTCCGCGACGGTGACGCGGCGGCCGATGAACTCGCGCTGCGCCATCTTCATGCGTCACCCACCGGGAAGCCCATGTCGCCCAGGATTACCTTCACGTTGCGTGTGTGGTTGCCCTGCAGCTCGATGGCGCCATCCTTGTAGGTGCCGCCGGTGGCGCACTTTGTTTTGAGTGTCTTAAGCAGGTCGGGAATGTCAATATCGCTGCCGAGCCCCTCGAGCACAGTCATCAGCTTGCCGTAGCGTCGCTTCTCGATACGCACGCGTATTTCCTGCTGCTCGCGCGCGATATCCTCGCAGACATTTCGACCGGCAGCGCGCAGGTGGAACAGATGTCAGCCATAACGTTCCCCCAGTTCGCGCATCACGGTCTGCAGTCGCGCCACCTGCTTGCGCAGCGAGCGCATGCGTCCAGGCGAAGCGGGCTGTCCGCCCATCGACGCGACGCCGCGCTCGTGCATCAGCTCGCTACGCAGCTCGCCCAGTCGCGCAACGCGCTCCTCGGGCGCCAGCTCGCGCAGCGCAGCGGCCTTGCGGCTCACTTTGAATCCTCCTTGGTTTCCTTCGCGGGCGGCTCTTCGGGAGCTGCCTCGGGTGCGGTTTCGGCCGGCACCGCTTCAGCTTCTGGCTGTGCCTCGCCTTCGGGGGCAGCCTTTGCGTCCGCCGTTTCCGGGGCTTTCTCGCCCTCAACGGCTTCCGCGGGCGGCTCTGGCACGGCGACTGGCTCGACGGTGATTTCGGCCGGCAGTTTCGCGTCAGGCGGCATGATGACGACCTTGACGCCGATGGTGCCCGGCTTCAGCTTCGCCTGCGCGTAGCCGACCTTCATCAGCACCAGCGCGGGCTCGCCGCAGTGTTTGATGTGGCCTTCGATAAACTTCTCGGTGCGGTGGCGCAGCCCGGTCAGCTTGCCGGCAATCGTAATCTGGCAGCCGCGTGCGCCGGCGCCCATGATGCGCTGGAGCATCGAGTTACCCGCACGGCGGTAGTTCCAGCCGCGCTCGAGCGTGTTGGCGACCTTCGACGCCATTACGTCGGGGTTCAGCGCCCAGGTTTCCACCTCGGCCGCTTCGACCTGCAGGTTCTCGTAGCCGAAAGTGCGCTCCAGCTCCTCAGTCAGCCGGTTAATGTCGACCCCCTTGCGGCCGATGACGATGCCGGGGCGCTCGGCCTGAATGCGGACGTGCGTTCCCAGCGGGGTGCGCTGGATGGAGAGCCCGCCGAAACCGGCGCGCGCCACCTCCTTGCGGACGAAGTCGTGGACCAGCATGCGCCGCACGCGCTCCTCGACCATCTCGCGCGCGATAGTCGTCATTCGATACCCTCCAGCACCACTTCGACGTTGGCGGTCTCGCGCATCTTGGGTGTGGAGCGGCCGCGCGCTCGCGGGAAACGTGCCTCGAAGGCGGGCCCGCGCGACGTGGCAACATGCACGATGCGCCACTCGTCAATGTCAAGGTGCATCGTCTCGCCGTTGCTTTGCGCCGACTCGATGACTTTCAGGATGGCGGCGGCCGCCTTGCGCGGGTAGCGCCCTGCGGCGCGGCCCTTGCCCTTGCGGTGCCCCACCTTGCCGGCGTGCCGCGTGAACGGGACCGGCTCGCGCATATCGATTACGCGCCCGAGATAGCCACGCGCGCGCTCGAGCTCCATCCCGCGGATGGCGCGACAGATCTCGCGCGCGTGCCGGGGGGAGATTGCCATCTCCTTGCCGCGCGCGGCGGCATGGATTTCGGGGTCGTAGGGGAACGAATAGCCTTTCATTTGAGCGGCATGAACTTGGATGAACGGGTCGCCCCAACGCCGGGTCCCGTATGCGTAGGCGGTGTGCGCGTCTGCGCAAACTCGCCGAAGTAGTGGCCTACCATTTCCGGCTGCACTTCCACCTCGACGAACTCATGCCCGTCGTAGATGGCAAACTTGCGGCCGATGAACTGGGGAATTACAATCATTTCGCGGCGGTGGGTGCGAATTACGGAATCGGGGTCCGCCTCGGCGTCCCGGATTATCTTCGCCTGCTCGCGCGTCAGCCCGCGGGTGAATGAGCGGCGCTGGCGCGACGGCATCAGCTCCAGGAATTCCTCGAGCGAGAGCGCCTTCAGCTCGGTGACGGTCAGCCCTCGGTAGGTGTACTCCTTCTTGCGGCGTACCTGTACGCCTGCGCGCCTCTTACGCTCGCGCCTCCGCGCGGCCTTCGGCGTCGCCGACTTGCGCTGGCGGGCCATTAGCGCTTCGCCCCCGTGCGCTTGGGCGCGATGTGGCCGACCTTGCGGCCGGGCGGTGTGTGGCGCGAGACCGACGACGGGATGCCGATGGTCTGCTTGCGGCCAGAGCCGTGCGGGTGGTCAACCGCGTTCATCGCCACGCCGCGGACTTTGGGCCAGATGCGGGCGCGCGAGCGGTTGCGGTGGAAATTCTTGCCAGCCTTGCCAATCGGCTTCTCGCCGCGGCCCGAGCCGGCGACCGCGCCAATCGTGGCACGGCACATGTTATCGAGCGTCTTGTGCTTGCGCGACGGGAGCCGTACAGTCGTCTGCTTGCCGTGTGAGACGACAATCGCGCGCTGCCCCGCAGCGCGCGCCAGTCGCCCGCCATCACCTGGCTGTAGCTCGACGTTGTAAACGCGTGTTCCTTCAGGGATTGAGCCGATATAGACCGTATTGCCACGCGCGACTTCGGCGCCGTGGCCGGCGTCCACCGACTGCCCCACGCGCATCCCGTCGTGCGCCAGCATCATGTAGTCGCCGTCGCCATCGCGCACCTGCGCCACGGGAGCCGAGCGCCCCGGGTCGTGGAGTAGCTTCTGGACGACGCCACTGGAAGACTTGGCGCGCGGATGGCGCACCTTGCCCTTGAAGCGGTTGTCGGTCGCGCGATAGCGGAAACCCCGCCCGCGCCGCCGGTTCATGATGCGCTTGCCCATCAGAGAATCCCCAGTCTGTTGCTCAGGTCTTCCGCCGAATGGTCGGCCGTCAGCGTGACGATGGCGAGCTTGCCTTCCTTCGTGATGCGGGTGTTGACTTTCAGTGCCTCGACCTGAAACAGGTCCTGCACCGCAGCGCGGATGTCGGGCTTGGTCGAAGTGCGAGAAACGTAGAACTCGAGCTTGTTGTCATCGAGCATGTAGAGCGCACGCTCCTTCGAACGGGGGCTCAGGATAACGCGGTGCGAACTCATAGTCGCGCCTCCAGTGCCTTGAGCGCGGGCTGTGAAATTACCATCAGCCGCCCCGGGTCGCCGCCCGGTGCGAGCATCTCGGTGTTGAGCTGCGCCGCCGTGGTCACCTCAACCCCGCCCAGGTTGCGGAACGCGCGCTCGCTGCCGTTGAACTCCGAGAGCACGACCAGCGCGCTCTTCGGGCGGCGGTAGCGCCGGCCGCGCCGCTTGCCGCGGCCGGCGCGCACCTTGCGCTCCGCGCCTCGCGCGAGTTCGGCGTCGAGCCCGAGTGCCTCCAGCAGTTTCTGCGCGCGGCGGGTCAGTGACTCGCCCTCGTGCTTGCTGGCAAGAGTTTCAATGCCCTTGCTGACGACGAAAGGCGTCGTCGCCTTCTCCGGCAGCCGGTGGCCGCGTCCGGCGACCACGGTCGCGTCGGCGGTGGCTGCGAGCGCCGAGCGGAACGCAACACGGCGTTCGCGCGCGTTCATCTTCAGCCCCCACTCCTTTGACGGCTTGGGCGGATGCGCCCGACGGCCGCCGACGGTGTTGGGCGCCTCGGCTCCGCGTCCGACGGGGGTTCTGGGTGTGCGCGCCATCCCGCGGCCCTTGCCGGGCCACTCGGCCGAGTGGCGCATACCGGCGCCAATCATCGCCCCGTAGGGCTGCCGGCGGTTGGCCTGCGCGGTTCGCACCGCACGGCGAATCAGGTCGGTGCGCACCGGGCCGTCAAACGCGGCCGGCAGCGCAGCCTTCGATTTCCTGGCTTTACCACTGATGCTGTAAACCGGGACTTTCATTTCAGGCCCCCTGCGCAGATTCCTGCGAAAGCATCGTGATTTCCGGGACGACCTTCGAGTCGGCCGCGGTGCCGTGGAATCGAATCGCCTTGCGGAAGCGTATCAGTCGCTTCGACGGTCCCGGTAGCGAACCGTGGAACAGGGCATACGGCCCTCGCACTAGCCCGTAGTGCAGGAAGCCCCCCTTGGGGTTGATATCGTCAGGATTGTCGCCGACCCGCAGCAGCCGCTTGTTGAACTCGGTGCGCTGGTGGTAGCCGGTCTGCCCCGCTTGCGGGACGGTCGGCTTGACGTAGCCGGGGGAGAATGGTCCCAGATTGCCAATCATGCGGCGGTGCTTGGAATTCTTGTGCGTCAGCAGCTTGACGCCCCAGCGCTTGATGTGGCCTTGGAAGCCCTTACCAGTCGTAATCGCAATTGCGTCGAGCATCTCGCCCTCATCAGCGAAGTCACCCATCACGACCTCCTTGCCGAGTTTTGCCTTTGCGAAGGCGAGCTGCGCCGGCAGGTCGCCGCCGCGAACCGCCACTTCCATCACTTCCGGCTTCTTCTTCGGCACGCCCGTAATCAGCTTCGGCTGCGTCTGGACCAGCAACCGCACATCGTCCAGATCCGCTTCCTCGAGCTGCTTCCAGCGCGCCTTGCGGTCCTGCCCCGCGGGCAGCGGCAGCCGCCGCGCGAGCATCTCGTCCAGCTCTTCGGCCCAGACCTCGCTGAAGGTCCGCAGCCCGTACGTGTCCTGAATGTAGCCGCGCACGCCGACGGCGAACATCGGCGGCACCTCGACCACTGTAACTGGCATCCGCACTTCCTGCCCCGCTGTGGTCGAAGTGCGGCGGTAGTCGACCGCCATGATGTGGGTCATCCCGACCTTGTAGCCCGCGAACCCCTGCAGCTGCGGCTCGCCGTTGCCGCCAGCCGGCCAGCTGGAGACGTGCGGCGTTTCCGAACGCGCACGCTTGCGCGGGCTGTAGGCGCGGGAGCCCCGTCTGGGTTTGCTGTTCTTCGACATGTGCTGGCTTGCGCCCTCCCGTAGCAGGGACAGGCGTAGAACCGCGCTCTCCCGGGCAAACCGTGACGTCGTTTCCCGACGAGCAGGAATTAGCTCGCGGGGTGCGGGGATGATTGCCCCAAACGTCTGGTTCAGCCAGGCGCGGCTCGCGTCGAAAAACGGACCCTATATAAGCGCTGGCGTAAGTTCAGGACGATGATTCAGGGCAAAAATAGTCACAATATTTAATTTGCATTGATTGAATTCCCTTTCAATCTCCTTTTCAAATTCTTCTAAAAACATATACATACCAGGCATGAACTTCTTCCGGAATGCCGGGATCATAAATATGGGAGACAAACCCCCCAACCAGAATCCTATACGCCCCATGAAA
>PSPB01000051.1 GCA_003193815.1 Methanobacteriota archaeon | reverse complement strand
GTGCCCTCCATCCCGTACGACCTCGCGCCGCAGCCGCCAGGCCACGCGCCGCCGCAGGACCAGCAGACCGAGCAGCCGCAGCTGGCGCAGCGCGACTGGATTGGCGACGCGCACCTGCTGGTGCTGCTCATCCAGTTCCCCGACTACCCGGCCGACAGCGACCACGACGTCGCGTACTACGAGGAGCTGCTGTTTGCGCGCGAGGCGGGCTCGATGTGGGACTTCTTCGACGAGAACTCGTACGGGCAGTTCAACATCTCGGGAACGGTCGTCCCGCAATGGCTCAACGCCAGCGAGAACATGTCCTACTACGGCGAATACGAGTTCCAGAATTCGGAAGCGCAGGGCAACGCGCAGACGCTGGTACGCGAGGCGGTCGCGCTGGCGCAGCCGTTCGTCAACTTCAGCCACTTCGACCGTGACGGCGACGGCAACCTCGACCACCTGATTATCGTCCACTCGGGGCCGACCGACGAGTCGAACGGCGGCGGCGGTCCTGCCGGTGACGACGCCATCTGGTCTCATCGCTGGGCGATTTCGGCCGAATACCGCAACGGGACCCGCATCAGCGGCTACGCGATGCAGGGCGAGGGGACGCCGATGGGGGTCTTCGGGCACGAGTTCGGCCACGACCTCGGGCTGCCGGACCTTTACGATACAGACTATTCTTCCTCAGGCATTGGGCACTGGGGCATGATGGCAGGCGGCTCCTGGCTTAATGGCGGTGACACACCAGCCCAGCTATGTGCCTGGTCCAAGATATTCCTGGGGTGGGTAGAACCAACCCTGCCCCTCGCGGGGGAAGGGGTGTACAACCTCTCGCGTGTCGAGGACAATGCCTCTATCATGAAGATTCCCATTGACGGCCTCGGCGGCCGCGAATACTTCCTGCTCGAGAACCGGCAGAAAACCGGTTACGACGCCTACCTTCCCGGGCATGGCCTGCTCATCTGGCACATCGACGAGGACGGCAGCCAGTCGAACGACGCGCACCGCAAGGTCCACCTCGAGGAGGCGGACAACAATAACAACCCGAAGCAGGCGGACGACCCGTGGGCCAACACTACTAGCGGTTTCACCAACGTCTCGAGTCCGTCGAGCCACGATTATGACGGCGCCGAGACGCACATCGGCGTCACCAACATTTCCGTTTCGGGCAACTGGATGACTTTCGAATTGCAGCTGCCGTCCGACCTGGCGGTCGTCCGCGCCAGCCCGGGCTGGGCCGAAGTGCACCAGCCGACGCTGCTGGCGCTAACGGTAGAGAACACCGGCTTCGAGAGCCTGAACGCGACGCTGCTCATCAGCGGCGTCGTTGAGCGCACCGTCGCGGTGCCGTGGCTCCTGCCCGGCGCCGCGTGGGAGTGGAGCGAGGCGTGGACGCCCGGCGCGTGGGGCAACTACACGCTCGAGGCGGAGCTGGTCGTGGAGGACGACGAGCCCTCCAACGACGCGCTGACACACACTTTCGCGACGACAGTCGTAATCATGTTCGAGGATTTCGAATCGGGCCTCGCGTGGCCGGTGGCCAATGAGAGCCTCTGGAACGTGACCGGCGAGCGCAGCTACTCCGGCGAACGCGCACTCTGGTGCGGCGTCGGCACGGGTTATGTTGACGACATGGACGACACGCTGCTGCTGCCCTCGCTTACGCTTGGGGGCTTCGATACGGCGTGGCTTGACTTTTCACACTGGTTCAACACCGAGGCGAACTACGACGGCGGTGTGGTCGAGTATACCACCGACGGCGAGAACTGGAGCCTGCTAACGCCCGAAGGGGGCTACCCCGGCAGCGCGTCCGCCGCGGGCGGCAGCGCGTTCGCCGGTGGGTCGGGCGGCTGGGTGGGCGCCAGCTTCAACCTGACCGGCTTCGAGAACGTTACGCTGCGGCTGCGGTTTGCGACCAACTTTGGGTCGGTCGCCGAGGGGTGGTTTGTGGATGACCTGCTGGTCCACGGCCGTCCCCACTACGGGGTCGCGGCACCGCCCGCGCTCGAGTTCATGGTCTACCCGGAATCGGAGCGGAACGCCAGCGTGCCGTTCACCAACACCGGCGTTTTCGAGGATAATTACAACGTCACGCTTACGCTGCCGACGGGCTGGAACGGCAGCGTTCCCGCCAACGTTTCCGCAGCGGGCGGCGAGACCGGCGCGCTGCTGTTCGAGCTGTGGCTGCCACAGCAGGTTCTCGCCGGCAACTACAGCGGCTGGCTCAACATCACGTCGCAAACCGACCTCGGCTCGAGCACGGCTGTCGCGCTGCACTTCGTGGTGGGCGAGGTGCACCTGCTCGCGGTCACGCCCCTGGCGCCAGTGAGTGACCTGCCGGGGACGAACATCACCTTCACGCTGACGCTGCGCAACGACGGCAACGTGCCGGAGAGCGTGGCGGTCGGAATCACGGCTGGCGCGTGGGCGGTCGCGGCGCCCGCTAATCTCACCATCGGACCGTACGCGACGCTCGAGTTCAACGTCACCGTCACCGTCCCCGAGGTGCTAGCGGGCAGCCTGCTGCTGACCACGGTCAATCTCGCGGCCGAGGAGACGAACGCAAACGCATTACTGCGATTAACAGTCGAGCAGCGGGAGCAGCCGGGAATCGAGCTGGCGCTGCCGGGCGAGTTCCGCCCGGCCGAGACGCGCAACATCACGCTCACGCTCTACAACTACGGCAACGGCCCCGCCAGCATGGAGCTGGCGCTCGCGGCGCCCGCCAACTGGACCATCGGTGGCTGGGACGCGACGCCGACGGTGGCGGCGTGGAGCAACATCACCGTCACCGTGCAGCTCACCGCCCCCGCAGGCGACGTCGTCGCCGGCAGCGGAGCGCTATACGTGCTGCTCCAGCACGGCAGCGAAGCGGCGTTCGCCAACGACACGCTGCTGCTGAACCAGACCCACCGGCTGCGCGTGCTCGTCGCCGGCGACAGCGCGCTCCCGGAGCAGAACGGCACCGCCACCGCGACCATCCGCAACCGCGGCGACGGGCTGGTGCGAATTGTCCTGACGGCGAGCGGCGACTGGGAACACGAGCTCTCGCAGACGGTGCTCTGGCTGGCGGCCGGCGCCGAGCAGGATGTGACGCTGCGCGTCGCGGTGCCGGCGCGCACGCTCGCTGGCACTCTCGGCGGCTTCATGGTCAACGCCACTGACGACGATGGTGCGACCAACGAGGCGGCCGGCACGGTCGAGGCGTTGCAGTACAGCGGCGCGCGGTTCAACGGTGTCTGGGATGCGCTAGCGACCGACGGCGTCCCGGGCTCGCAGATGCTGTCGCTGGTGAGCGAGAGCAACGGCCCGCAGGAGGTCACGCTCGAGGTCCACAGCGACACGGCGTGGGGCTGGAGCATCGTCCCCCCCTACGACAACCTCGGCGCGTGGGAAGCGCAGGCGCTACAGCTGCTGTTCCAGCTGCCCTACGGCACCCCCGCCAACACCACTGCCAGCGCGACGCTCCAGTGCTGGCGCGGCGGCGAGCTGCTCGCCGAACGAGAATTCAGCGCGACCGTCCTGCCGGAGGAGAGCTACGGCTTCATCGCGGAGTCGTTCGTCTCGGTCGAGCCGGGCGATTCGGTCGAGTTGCCGGTAGAAGTGTGGAACTACGGCAACGTCCCGCACAATGCGCGCATCGTCGCGGTCGTCCCGGGCGGCTGGCAGCCGCTCCCCGTAGACTTCGTCCTCTCCCCGCGCGAGCGGCAGGTGCAGCAGCTGACGCTCTTCATCCCCGGAGGCGTCGAGCCGGGCGTCCGCCAGATAGAGCTACAGCTGCTCGGCAACGATGGCGCGCTGCTCGCTTCCACGGAAATGCAGGTCTCGGTCGTCGGCGAGGAGTCGAGCCTCTCGGCTGCCGCTATCGTGCTGTTCAGCGGCGTGCTGCTGGTGGGCGGAGTGGTGGTAGCGTGGATGTGGCGGCTGGCGGGGAAGTGAGAAGCCGGCGTTTCAAAGCCTTAACTACAATCGGTAATTTACTTGACGGAGATATCGGAAGTAAAGAACGTAAGTTACGATACTGTCAACAAAGATTCCGGTACCAAAAAGAAGTGCTATCCCCATCAGGGTTGGATCGAAGATCCCCATGCGGAACAGGATGAACGCAGTGCCGTGAACTGTGACGTTGGTAATGATCGATTGAAGGGCCAGAAGTTCGGTCTTTCCCTTTCCGTAGAAAACGCTGTCTGCCAGTGTGTTGTATACATAGAGGACATAAAACGGAATCAGGACCAGAACCAGTTCAAAGATCACGTCTGAATCGGATACGTTGAGCACTTTCTCAAAGAACAACTTCCAGAATGGAATAGTTATGAACCATAGCAAGATTATGCCTGTTGCGATGGTGAAGTAAGCCGCAGTTTTTTCCTTGTGATTAATTACTTTCCTGCTCGCAACGTCCTGTTTCAAAAGCTCAGCGAGTGGGTAGAATGGGAGTAGCAACCAGGCCCAGATGAAGCCGTTGGCGATCCAGTAAGTTCCCTGTTCGTTGATGACATTCATCATCCTCACGATGAATACTACATAGAATGCGTTCCTGACGAATGAGTCGAGGCCGGAATATTGGCCAATCCTGCGCCATTCTTCTAACCAGTGGAAATCATAGTCTTTCTGGAAATCCGCTACCGTGAAATCGTATTTCCGGTTGAAAATGTAGAGGATGTAAGTCAGCATGGAAGCATAGACTATCATGTTGGAGAAGGCAATTCCATTGACTCCTAAATCCAGTGAGAAATCGAATTTGCTCAGGAAGAAGGAATCAAGGATTATGGAAAGAAACATCTGGATTAGTAAAAGTGCGTAGATATGGATTCTGTAATCAAGCAGGATAAAGACGACCATCATGAATTTGACAAGACTGAAAATTATGGCAGCTCCCATCTCGAAGCGGATGTAACTCGTTGTGGCATCGATAGTATCTGGATTCTGTGCCATTGATGTAACGAGCTGCTTCGCAAATATTGTGATTATTAATGTGCAGACCAGGTAAATACAGAAAGTAACAACCAGCCCGCTCTTGATTTTGTTAACAGTCTGGGCTTTGTCATTAATGGTTTTTCCTATGAGGTAGAAAAGTGGCAGGATAAGTGCTTCATAGACCACTTCCAGGATCAGGTTGACCCAGACAAGTTGAGAGGCAATATTGACGCCCCAGTCTCCGGGTAAATCTCCGAGGTAGTTGATGCGAATTGTTGTATAAATTGTCGGTAAGAGACCTGTAAACAGTAG
>PSPB01000050.1 GCA_003193815.1 Methanobacteriota archaeon | reverse complement strand
GGCCCGATGAGCGCGAAGTCGATGCTGCAGATGCGCTTGGGAATCATGTGTCGAATCATGAGAGGTCCTCCAGGCGCAGCCGCGCCGCGATGCCGAGCGACTTCAGCTCCTCAAGCAGCAGCTTGAACGCATATGACATCGTCACGGGATAGATGGCGGTATTGTCGCCCATGGGCGAGGTCAGCACGCCGCGCCGGTCCATGTAGGAAATATGTCCCGAACGGCTGTCGACATACTGCAGTGTTTTGTCGCTCTCGTCGAGCAATCGGTCCTTGATGACCATCGCTGCACCGTGACCGATGAGGCAGTCGCGCTCCATCTCACCGAACCGCAGCCCGCCCATGCGGGCGCGCCCCTCGGTCGGCTGGCGCGTCAGCAGTTGCACCGGTCCGCGTGAGCGGGCGTGCATTTTGCCGCTGACCATGTGGTGCAGCTTCTGGTAATAGATGACGCCGATGAAAATGTCGGCGTCGATGCGGCGGCCGGTCTGCCCGTCGTAGAGCGACTCGCGGCCAGTGTGCTTGAAGCCGAAGCCGGCAAGTTCACCGCGCAGATCAGCCTCCTTCTCGCCCGAGAAGGCGCTGCCATCGATGAGGCTGCCACGCATGGCGCCCAGCTTGCCGCCCACCATCTCCAGCACGTGGGCGATAGTCATGCGGCTCGGAATCGCGTGTGGGTTGATGATAAGATCTGGGACGATACCGGTGGCGGTGAAGGGCATCCCCTCCGGCGGCACCATGTGGCCGATGACTCCCTTCTGCCCGTGCCGGCTGGCGAACTTGTCGCCCAGCTCCGGGACGCGTTGGTCGCGCACGCGGATACGTGCGATGCGCGAGCCGCTCTCGGTCTCGGAGAGCATCACCGAATCGACCGTCCCCTTCTCGCCGTGGCGTACCGTCAGCGACGATTCGCGCACTTTCTGCGGGGTCAGGAAGTCGGTCGGCTCGGCGAGGAAGCGGGGCGGACTGGTCTTGCCAATCAGCACCTCGCGCCCGCGCAGGTCGACCTCGGGGTAAATCAGCCCGTCCTCCTCGAGGTTGAAGTACGCCTCTTCGGAGCGCGCACCGCGTACGTCGGGGCCGGGAATCACGAAGCGGTCCTCCTGGCCGCCGGGGTAGCGTCGCTCTTCGGAGATGTAGGAGCGCATGAAACTGGAGCGACCGAGGCCACGGTCAATCGAGCCGCGGTTGAAAATCAGCGCGTCTTCCATGTTGTAGCCGTGGTAGCTCATCACCGCCACGACCATGTTCTGCCCCGCGGGTCGGACTCGCAGGGTGTTGTAGCGCATCGCTTCGGTCTGGACCATCGGCTGCTGCGGGTAGTGCATCAGGTGGCCGCGCGTATCGGGACGCAGCCGGTAGTTGGACTGCCCCATCCCGAGCGACTGCTTCGACATACCGGCGCCCATCGTACAGCGCGGCGACGAGTTATGCTCGGGGAAGGGAACGTTGGAGGTCGCGACACCGAGAATAACCATCGGATCCACTTCCATATGGGTGTAGGCGTGGGTCTTCCGGTTGCGCGCCAGGTCATCGGTGTTGAGCGCAATCAGGCAGTTTTCCTCCTCCTCGGCATCGATATATTCGACAAGTCCCCGCTTCAGCAGGTCGTTCCAGGACACCTTCTCCGAGTCGGCACTCTTGATATCCTTGTCGGTGATGCGCAGCTTGTTGTTGCGGTCAACTATCAGCAGCGGGCGGCGGATACGGCCCGGGTCGCTGTTTATAATCACATCGTCGAGAGAATCGTCATAGCGCACGTTCACCGTATGGCGGATGCGCGCCTCGCGTCGCAGCTGCCGAATTTTGAGGACGAGGTCCTTCGGAGCCGGATGGCAACCGGCCAGATCGCCGTTGAAGTAGATTTTGCCCCACCCCTCTTTGAATTTCTCGAGCGGCTGGACGTCCAGATCACGTAGCGTACCCAGAATTTCGCTGTCGGGCAGGTTTTCGGAAACATCAACCATCAACGCCAGATTCTTGACCAGTCCGCAGTTCTGCCCCTCCGGTGTCTCGTTGGGGCAGAGTCGTCCGAACTGGGTCGAGTGCAGGTCGCGCGCCTCGAAGTGGGGCTGGCTGCGGGTCAGCGGTGAAATCACGCGACGCAGGTGGCTCAGCGTCGCCATGTTGCAGGTGCGGTCGAGCAGCTGCGACACGCCGGCGCGGCCACCGGTCCAGTTGCCGGTCGCCATGGCGTGCATAATCTTGTTGGTGAGCACGTCGCGCCGCACGGCGTTGTGGACGCGGTTATCCTTGCGCTTGGCGTAATTGCGCTCCATCTGGTACTTCATGTCGTTGAGCAGTGCCTGCAAGCCCGTGCGGAACAGCTCTTCCATCAGGTTGCCCGCCAGCTTGAGCCGTTTGTTGGCGTAGTGGTCCTTGTCGTCCGGCTTACGGCTGCCGGTCGCCAGCTCGAGCACTTCGCGCGCCATGCGGCCGAGGAAGAGCGCCTTCTTGCCGCGCACTTCCTGACTGGTCGAGAGGTGCGGCAACAGGGTGTTGTCGATGATGTAGTTGATGCGCTTGCGCCGGTACTCTTTCGACTGCCCGGCGGCAAAACGGCGCTCCAGGTACTGCAGCGCCTCTTCGGTCGTGAAGACCGATTCGTTCTGGTGAATCTCCTCGATGTTGGCCAGCACCTGATTCTGGGTGGTGTCGTCGGCGTTGATGGCCGACATGATTTCGTCAGCTGACTCCATCCCGAGCGCCATCATCAGCACCACCAGCGGGACCTGCCCCGAGGCGACCGGAATCGAAACCTGCAGGATACCGTCCTTCTTCTTCTCAACCACCGTGAGGGCGCGGAAGCCCTCTCGCTGCGAGAAGACCTTGGCGAGTTCGGTCTGCCGCTGGTAGCGCGCATTGCGCTCGACCATCACCCGGTTGGGCGCCAGGTCCTCGAGGCAAACGAGCACGCGCTCGGTGCCGTTGACGATGAAATAGCCGCCGGGATCTTCCGGGTCCTCCTGCTCCTGCTGGAGGATGGTGCGATATTCGGCGTCGGTGGGGGTGGACTCGATTTCGTATTTTTCCTGGATGTAAACCGAATTGCGGTGCAGGTTGCAGAGCGAGGACTTGACCATAATCGGCATCAGCCCGATTTCTTCCTCGATATCTTCAATCTCGATTTCTTCCTCGATAACCGTGAAGCGCAGCAGGATGGGCGCAGCGTAGGTGAGGTTGCGCAGCCGCGACATCATCGGGATGGCGTCCGACTGCGAGCCGTTGGCCTCATAGACCATCGGTCGCCCGACGCGCACGTCGCCCAGTTTGACGATAACGTCCAAATCACCCAGCTCGAGCCGGATGGAGCCGCGCATGCTCTCGTCGGCGCCGACGGTGATATTGTTGACGACTCGCTGCATCCAGGGCGCGCTGTTATCGGCGTGCGGCAGGAAGTCATTGAACGAACCGAGCTGATGGTTGACCATCGCCGCGCTCGGTCCTGCGGTGCTCTTGCCGCGGAAGAAGGACTTGATTAGCGGCCGCATGTTCATTCTGCCACCACCAGCCGGTACGCCAAGTTAATCCCGGCGCGGCCGCCACTGCGTGAAACTTCGATGACGTCCCCGCCCTGGATTTCCTCATCCATAGCCTGAATAGCAGGGTCAGAGAGCAGGATGCGCGGTAGTTGCTCCGCCCTGACATTCAGCTCACCGAGCGCACTTTTTGCCTCTTTAGCTTCGAGTTTTCGATGTCCCGGTACCAGTTTATGAAGCCACAATAGTTTTTCGTCCAAGTTAATTCCCCCTTCCGCGCCTGCTTGACACTCCAGCGTGTCGGCGGGCCTGAAGGGATTCGAACCCTTGGCCGTCCGGTTAAAAGCCGGACGCTCTACCTGGCTAAGCTACAGGCCCTTCTATGCACCGCCGACACGCTGGAGCGGCTCGCCAAGCAAGGGCACTATATAATAATTTCCGACTTTCAGGGGCCGACGAGGGCCCCCTGACGACAGAGATGGTCATTTTGTTACCCTGGAAGTGATGTTGGGGTGGGCTTCCGTAGCCATCATTATAAAACCGCGCGCAATCGCGGCGCGTGGAGTCTGTTACGAGTCTGACACCTGAATTCCTGCGCGCCACCGAGGCAGCCGCTATCGCCGCCGGCAGCATGCGCGGCTGCGGCGACAACAAGGCGGCTGACGCGGCGGCGGTGGCCGCGATGCGCGCGGTCTTCGACACCATCGCCTTCGACGGGCGTGTCGCGATTGGCGAGGGCGAGCGCGACGAGGCGCCGATGCTCTGGATTGGCGAGCCGCTCGGCTCGCGGCAGGGCGACCCCGGTGCGATTGCGGTCGATATCGCAATCGACCCGCTCGAGTGCACCAACAATTGCGCGCGAGACGACCCAGACGCGCTTGCCGTGCTGGCGGCGGCACCGCGCGGCGCGCTCCTCCATGCGCCCGATTGCTACATGAACAAGATTGCCGGCCCGGCGGAGCTGACGGGCCACGTCAGCCTTGACGCCCCGGTCGCCGACAATTTGCACGCAACGGCCGAAGTGCTGGGGAAGCCGCTCTCGGAGGTGCGGGTAATCGTGCTCGAGCGTCCGCGCCACGACCAGCTAATCGCTGAAATCCGCGCAGCCGGTGCGCAGCTGCAACTCATCGGCGACGGTGACATCGTTGGCGCGCTGCGTGCCGCGACCGGCGAAGCCGACCTGCTGCTCGGCATCGGCGCTGCGCCCGAAGGCGTCATCACCGCCACCGCGTTGCGCGGGCTTGGCGGTTTCTTCGAGGGGCGGCTGCATTTCCACAAGCCGGAGTTCCGCGCGCGGGCAGTCGAGATGCTCGGCGACGACGTCGACCGGCTCTGGCAGCGCGACGAGCTCTGCACTTCCGACGACGCGGTCTTCGTGGCGACGGGAGTCTGCGACGGCTGGTTGCCCGGCCCCGTAGCGGGGAAGTCGGGAACGGTGACGACCAGCCGAGTCATCTCGGTTGCCGACAGCCGCGACGAAATTATCCGTCACGAACACGCGCCAGCCTCTTAAGCTGTGCCAGTTTCGGGCTGCATGGACCGAGAGGCACTGGAGGCGACCGCCCGTGCGCTGGCGGTGCCGGGCAAGGGCATCCTGGCGGCGGACGAATCCACTCCCACGATGGGCAAGCGGCTGGCGCAGTTGGGGCTGCCCAACGAGCCCGGATTGCGGCGCGAGTTCCGTGAGATACTCTTCACCGCGCCGGGGATGGAGCAGCACATCTCAGGCGTCATCCTGTTTGACGAAACGCTGCGGCAGGTGGCGAGC
>PSPB01000049.1 GCA_003193815.1 Methanobacteriota archaeon | reverse complement strand
GCGAAGAATTAGTACCTGACGATTTGTATTTAAATGATTCGGGTGCCGAGCCACCGGCGTTGTCGTCCTGGCGGAGCGCCCGCTGCCGCGCTCCTTCTCCGCCCCGCTACCCATCCGAGCGTCGGAAGTCCACGGTGGGGCTGCTCCCTTCCGGGCCTGACCCGATTCCCGTGGTGAAGGCCGACGGCCTGCCCTCCGGCAGACCGCACTGACCGCCTGCGACCCCGGAGGACAGGACTTCACGGTCGGATTGCGGATTGGGCGACCCACTGGGTGCGCCGCCGCCGGCTGTCGCCCCCCCTGAAGGCGGTTGGGGGTCACAGGGTACGTCTAGCTCCCCGGCCAAGCTCAGCCCTCCCTTTCGTCAGGACGACTATTTGGAGCTTTGCATGCCGAAAACCCGCTTCAGCCCGCGCGCCGAGCCGCGGAACAGCTTGCCAGTCCAGGTCTCCTGCTCGCCGCTGAACTGCTTCATGATAGCGTTGCCGTAGGGCTCGATGGTCTCGCTCGCAACCGCCGCGTAGCCGTGCTCGTGGATGTCGGACAGCGTATCGCCGTAGTAGCCCAGGATGTTCTCGTAGAGCATCTTGCCCGCCACCTGCGGCGCGGTGACGGCGAGCCCGGCCGCTTGCCGTGCGCGCGCGGTCGCCTGCAGCGTCATCACACCCCCCAGCTCGAGCAGCGACTGCCCCTCATCGGTGGCGGTCGCCAGAAAATCCTGCATCACACTGGCGACCTCGTCGCTGACGTCACCCGCGGCGCGGCCGGTGGTCGAGAGCAACTCGCCGATGGAGTCGCGGATTTCGTCGATGTTCTCGCGCACCTGCTCACGTGAGAGCGGCGGCGCGTCGATGTTCTGCGCGAAGCTAGCGGTGGTGCGTTCAATGCCTTCAAGCAGCTCGACGAGCGAGCCGGGCTCGCTCGCCTCGTCAAGGTAGCCCTTGGCGACCAGCTCGCCGTGGAGCCGGTTGAGATACGCCTGCCCTCCCTTGACCGAGTCGGCGAAGAAGGCGAAGACCCACAGCGGCGAAAGGTGCACCGTCGCGACGCCGATGCCCTCGATAGCATTGCCGAGCAGCTTGCGCGTCGCGTAATCTCCGCTCAGGCCTTCGTCGTCGTAGACGCCCTCAACCCCGCCGACGTTCTCGACCGCGAAGCGCAGGATGTTGCCGACGAACAGGTTGTAGCTGGTGGTATCCTTGACGAAGTCCGGCACGAGCAGGTCGGTGGTCTCCTTCAGCATCCCGCCCAGCAGCGCGGTCAGCCCGCGCAGGTAGCGCTCCGGCAGCGACAGGGTATAGAGCGCGCCTTCCCAGAGCGCCTCGCCCGCGCGTCGCAGCGGTTCAGGCATTGACGACCCGGCCGCCGATAATCACGGTCTCGACATGGTTGATGCCGAAATGGTAGGTCAGGTGGCGGTAGTCAGGGACGTCGCACACCAACAGGTCGGCACGCCAGCCCGGCGCAATCGCACCGCGGTTGCTGCGCCCCAGCGCCAGCGCGCCGTTGAGCGTCGCGGCGGTCAGCGCCTCGGCCGGCATCAGTCCCATGCGGAAGACCGCCAGCTGCATCACCATCTGCATCGACTCGGTGTAACAGTTGGGGTTGCAGTCGGTCGCAAGCGCCAGCGGAAGCCCCGCGGCGACCATCTTACGCGCCGGCGCGAACTCGGAAGAGAGCAGCGCCAGCGGCGTGCCGGGCAGCAGGATGCCCGTCGTCCCAGCATCACGCAGCGCCTCGATGGTATCCAGCGTGGAACCGGCCAGGTGGTCGGCCGACGCAACGCTCAGTTCTGCGCCGAGCGTGCCGCCGCCGCTGTCGCCAAACTCATCGGCGTGGATGCGCAACCCCATGCCCGCCTCGCGCGCCGCCTCGAGCAGGCGGCGCGACTCGTCGACGGTGAACGCACCCTCCTCGCAAAAGACGTCGCAATATTCCGCCAGTTCCGCCGCGTCGGGCAGCATCTGCTCTAGCTGCTCCAGATATTCGGCGCGGCTCGTGTCGTCGGGCAGCGCGTGCGCGCCCATGAAGGTCGAAACCACCTCGGCCAGCCCCTGCTCGCCGAGCCAGCGCGCGACGCGCAGCTGCTTCAGCTCCTCCTCACGCTGGAGCCCGTAGCCCGACTTCACCTCGATGGTCGTCGTCCCCGTGCGGGTCGCGTTGCGCAGTCGCTTCAGCGACTGCTCGCGCAGCTCCTCCTCATCGGCGGCGCGGGTCTCGCGGACAGTGCGCAGGATGCCGCCGCCATCGGCTAGGATATCCTGGTAGCTACGGCCTTGCAACTTCCACTCCAGTTCGTGCTCGCGCGAGCCGGCCCAGACGAGATGGGTGTGCGGGTCGACGAAACCGGGAACGACAACCTTGCCGCGCGCGTCTATGGTTTCGGCGTCGGGGTAGTCGAGCTTGCGCCCCACCTCAACGATGCGGCCGTTGCGAATCGCGACGTCGCTGCGGGTGTGCAGTTCGATGCGTCCCATCGCGTCGCCCGCCAGCGGCGAATCCGATGCGGGGGGCGAAGCGACCTGCGCCGCACCCTTCAGCAACAGCATGGGCGCCCAGAGCGCGAAGCCATAAAGCCCGCTGGCGTTGCCGACTGGATGCTCGAGATGGCGCAGTTCCGCGACTCGCCCGCAGCGATATTCGCCGACCTCGAGCGGCGCGGGCTCGACCGCGCCGCTGCCGAGACGGTCATCGCCACCGACGACCGTTGGCGCAGCCTCATCGACGAAGGCAACAAGCTGCGCAGCGACCGCAACCGCATTTCGCGCGAAATCGGCGCCGCCAAGAAGACTGGCGACGACGCGGAGCCGCTGCTGGAGCAGATGCAAGCTCTCAAGTCGCGG
Source organism: Methanobacteriota archaeon (assembly GCA_003193815.1). Classification (GTDB taxonomy): domain Archaea; phylum Thermoplasmatota; class Poseidoniia; order MGIII; family CG-Epi1; genus UBA8886. The sequence goes on along the minus strand of PSPB01000049.1, from coordinate 2,471 downwards.
CTGCCGCAGCTCGAGCAGGAGACCGCCGCGGCGCTGGCGGAGCGCGACGCAGCGCGGATGCGGGTCCCCAACCTGCTCGACGAGGCGGTCCCGCAAGGCGACGGCCCCGACGGGAACGTCGAGCTGGCGCAGCACGGCGACCGGAGCGATTTCAGCTTCGAGCCGAAATCGCACAACGAGCTGCTCGAGACGCTCGCGGGCGCCGACCTCGAGCGTGCCGCGAAAATCGCCGGGCGCCGCTTCTACTTCCTTACCGGGGGACTGGCGCGGCTCGAGCTGGCGCTGGTGAACTACGCGGTCGAGCTGCTGGCGGAACGCGGCTACGAGCCGGTGGTGCCGCCTTTCGTGATGAACCGCGAGGCGTACGAAGGCGTCGTCGATTTGGGCGACTTCGAGGAGGTGATGTACAAAATCGAGGACCACGACTTGTACCTGATTGCCACTTCGGAGCATCCGCTGACCGCGCGCTTCCGCGACGAAATCCTCGAACCGAAATCGCTACCGCTAAAGTTCTGCGGGCTCTCGACCAATTTCCGGCGCGAGGTGGGCGCGCACGGCCTCTCCGACAGGGGCATCTGGCGCGTCCACCAGTTCGCGAAAGTCGAGCAAGTTGTCATCTGCAAACCGGAGGATTCGGCCGCGCTGCACGAGGAGCTGTTGCAGAACGCGGTCGACCTCCTCGCAAGGCTCGAATTACCGTTCCGCGTCGTCGAGATGTGCACCGGCGACATCGGGACCGTCGCCGCGCGCAAGTTCGACCTCGAGGCGTGGATGCCCAGCGTGGGAGAGTGGAAGGAGGTCGTCAGCGCCAGCAACTGCACCGCCTACCAGTCCGTGCGGCTGAACATGCGCTACCGCACCCCCGACGGGACCGCGACGCCGCACACGCTCAACGCGACCGGCATCGCCACCACACGCACGCTAGCCGCCATCCTCGAGAACTGCCAACGGGCGGACGGTTCGGTCGCCATTCCCAAACCGTTGCGCAAGTGGATGGGCGACGCGGAAGCGCTGCTGCCGGCATGAGCGTCGCGCTGCTGCCGGGGCGTTTCCAGCCCTTCCACCGTGGCCACCTCGCCATCGCGCAAACGGCGGTCGCCGACGGCCACGAACTGCTGGTGATGATTGGCTCGGCGCAGGAAGCCGCAACGTGGGAAAACCCCTTCTCGGCCGGCGAGCGGCGCGAAATGGTCGCGACCGGAATGGCGGCGGCCGGCCTCGCACCGCGGGCCATCGTAGCGGTCGCGGACCTCAACGACTACGACCGCTGGGTCGCGCACGTCGTCGCACGGCTGGGGCCGTTCGACTGCGTCTATTCCGCCAACGCGCTGGTGCAGCGGCTATTTGGCGCGGCCGGCTACCGTGTTATCGCGCCGGAGCTGCAGAACCGCCGGGAGTGGGAGGGCGGCGCCATCCGTCAGGCCTTGGCCGCGGCGGGGGCATGGGAGACGGCGCTGCAGCCCGAAGTGGCGGCGCTGGTGCAGCGCTACGGCGGCCCGGAACGGCTGCGGTCGCTGGCACCGGGATAGCGCTGCGGACAGCCTCATGGCTCTCGAAGATATGCATATAAAAGATTGCGAAACCCGTTTCAGTCGACCTTGACCCGGGTGCCCTGCGGTTTTTCCGACTCCTGCTTCTTCAGCACGAGGTCGAGGATGCCATTGGTGTAAGTTGCCTTGGCCGAGTCGGGAATGACCTTCGACCGCAGCGGCAGCCGCTTGTAGTAATTGCGCGCGTCGGTCTCGACCTTGATTATGACTTCCAGCTCGCTGGCGTCGATATCGATATCGGCTTTCGAAACGCCGGGGAGCTCGACCGTGATGGCGATCTCCTCCTCGGTCTCGTTGGTGTCGGTCAGCGGCTCGCGGCTGTCGGTTTCCACCGTCGCCTTCTGGCCAGCCGGGCCGAACAGACCGTGGCTGGTGTTGCCGAACTCCTCGAACTGCGGCCGGCCGTCGGGGCCGGAGCGCATGCTGAAGCCCCAGACGAAGGGCGACTTGTCGCCTGCCTCGGGCAGGTTGCCCTCGGCTGCGTCGCGCATCATTTCGTCCATCGTCTTGCGCATGCGCCTGAACTCGGCGTCCAGGCTGCCAAACAGGTCGTCCAAGTTCCAGTCCTGACTGAACCAGTCATCTTTCTCGTCTCGCTTCCAGTTCATTTTTGCCTCGTTTCGGTATACAACCTTAGGTTGTAAACTCCATGTTGCTTACTGCTATATATAATTTTGGCCCGGGCAACAATCAACTGAACTCCATTTCATCTTCGTCCTCGACAACTTGTGCCTTCACCACGACTGGCGTCGCTTCGACTGCCCCGGCCTCAACCGGTTGCACTGCGACCGCCTCGACCGGCGTTGCCTCTACGGGCTGCACCGCGACCGGCTGCACTGCGACCGCCTCGACCGGCGTTGCCTCCACGGGTTGCGCTACGACTGGCTGCGCGGCAACTGGCGCCGCTACGACCGGCTGCAC
>PSPB01000048.1 GCA_003193815.1 Methanobacteriota archaeon | reverse complement strand
GGCGGCGTCTCGCTCGAGGAACTGCTGCTGCGCCATGCGCTCGGCCGCACGCTGCCGTCGCTCGAGCGCGACGGCAGCGCGGTGGGGGTACGGATGCTCTACCCACCGAGCGCCGGCAAGCTGAACGCCGTCCGGGGGCAGGCGGCCGCAAGGGCGGTCGCGGGCGTGACCGGGCTACGCATCACCGCGCACCGCGGGCAGGAACTGCTGCCGCCGCCCGAAGGGGGCGCCTATCTCGGGTTCATCTTCGCCGCTGGGGAAACCGCTACGGAAGTGGTCGCGGCGCTCGCCGCGGCGAGCGCGAAACTCGATATCCGGGTCGACGGGCAGTCTTAATAATTGTAATATATCAGCAGTAAGGCTTTACATGGCTGGAAGCGACGACGAGGGCACGGCAGAATCGGGGCGCGTCATGCAGGGAATACAGGATTTCCTGCGCGGACGCAGCCGCGACACGGTGCTCTCCGCACTGGCACTGCTGGCGCTGGCGTGGGCCGACCTGGCGGTCTGGCGCGTCATCGGGCTGCCGCAATTGCAACTGGCGGGCGTCGCGCTGGGCGCGCTGCTGTTCATCTGTAGCGGGCTGGGGCTGGTGCTGATGCTCAACCTGCACACTGGGCGGCGCGAGCCGGGCGACACCCTCACCGCCGGCATCATTCTGGCGCTCGGCGGAGTCGTGGCGGCCAGCATCGGTATCTGGCTCGCGCTGGCATGGGCAGTCGCCGCGGCGAGCGGCATCGGCGGCGTCGGCGTCATCCTGCTGCTGCGGGGAATGGGACTGCTGCCGCAGAGCCAACTCAGTCTCGGAATCTCGATGGCACTCGGCGGCGGCGCCATCCTGCCGCTGGCGGTGTTGCAGCCCGAAGCGGTCTGGATGCTGCTGCCGCTGCTGCTGCTAGGCTTGGGAATGGCGGGCCTCCACCACCGGCGCTACCAGCTGGCGGGCTTCGTGCTGGGCTGCTACCTCGCTGGCCTCGGCTGCCTCGGCTGGCTGGTCTCGCCCGAAGTGGCGGCGGGCGGACTGCTCGGCGGTGGCCTGACGATGTCCGGCAGCGGGATGCTGTTCCTGCTGCGCCGCAGCGACCGCGAAGCGCGACGCGCGATGCTGACCGAGGTCGAGAGCGCACTGGCGGGCGGCCACCCTTCGGCGGCGCTCAAGGCGGCCAACCGCGTGATGCGCCGTGCGCAGCAGGACGGAATGCTGCTCGAGGACGACCGGCTCTGGGCGTCGAAGGCGCGCGCGCTGCTGGGGCACCGGCAGTATGACCGCGCGATTACCTACTTCTCGATGGCGCTAGAGATTGCGCCGCAGGACGAGCAACTCTGGTTCGAGAAAGGCACCCTCTACCAGCGGCTGGGGCAGTGGCCCGGCGCCGCCCGGTGCTTCGCGCAGGCGACCGAGCTGGAGTATACCTTCCCCGAGGCGTGGCTGGCGCTCGGCCTCGCGCGCGAACGGCTGGCCGAGCTGCCCGAGGCGGAGGAGGCGCTGCTGACCGGCCTCGAACTGGGGTGCGAGCCGGCGGCCGCCTACCTCGGGCTGGGGCGAGTGCTGGCCGGGATGGGCAAGGTGCGTGACGCGCTCAAGGCGCTCGAGCAGGCAATCGCCCTCGAACCGGAGAATCCCAACCCCTACATGGCGCGCGGCGACATTTACCTCAGCCTGAAGGATTTCGAACGCGCCTGCGAGAAAGGCTACTCGCGCGCGGTGCAGCACCAGCCCGACCTGAAGGAGGGCTGGTGGAAGCTGGCCGAGGTCTACCGGCTCCAGCAAAGCCCGGAACTGGTGCTGATGGCTCTGACACGCCTCCTCGAGGCGGACCCCGACGATGCGCGGGCGCTGTGGGAGCGGGCTGACCAGCACTACCAGTCGAAGCAGCTGGCGGACGCGATGGGTGACCTGCACAAGCTGCTGGCGCTCGACCCGGGCCACCAGAAGGCGCGGCAGTTCAAGGCGCTCATCCTTGAGAAGCTGGACGGCGAGGGGTGGAGCTGAGTGTTCCGGTTGCGCTTGCGCAGCCTGGCGCCCGCACCCGGCAGCGAGCGTGACGCGCTAGCGAGCCAGTTCCTCGGGGCCATCGGATTTCTTGGCAGCGACAGCCCGCGGCACGCCGAACGGCAGCGCGCGCTCGTCGGCCGCCGGCTCTTCACGCGCTGCTTGCTGCCGCACCCCGAGCGGGGCTGGACCACCGGCGAACTGGCCGAAGCCCTCGAGGTGCCGGTGCAGGCGGTCTACCGCCATCTCCAATGGCTGCGCGAGCTGGGGCTGCTGACCGAGGATTTCCCCGGCAAGGCGGACGACCCAAAGCGGGTGCGGCTCTGGCACCACTCACTGCCGCGCGCGTGGGAGGGCGTCGAACTCCACGCGCGCGCCTGCCTCGCCGGCTACTATGACGCCGCGCAATCGCTCGCCGACGAATACAGCGCGACCAACGCGACACTCCCGGAGGGGATGCTGGCGCTCGAGAAGGAGGACCATTTCGACATCGAGCTGCGCGAAGTTCCCCCGTCAGGCGACGCGCCGGCGGAGCTGCTGGCGCGGCTGGGCGAAGGAGTCGGCTACTTCTCGGCACACCACTACCCGATTGCCGACTCGATGCCGTTCCGCATCCTCGACGGCTGTTTCCTGCAGCGACCCGACCGCGCCTGGACCGCGGAAGAGGTCGCAGCGTGGGCCGAAACCACGCGGCCGACCGCCTACCGCCACATCAACAAGCTGCTCTCGCTGGGAATGCTGGCGCGCTGTCGCGCTGCCGACGGCGGTCCCCCCGCAAGCGCATTCCACCTGCGAGGCGGCTCGCTCGCCACGGCGTGGCAGGCAATCGAGACGCGCGTCGAGCTGGTGCTGGATTCTTATAGGCGCGTCGTGGGGGAACTGGCATGAAGCACCCTGCACGCAACGTCACGCAGCGCAGCCCTGCCCTCGCCGGGCGCACCGTCTGGCTGGCGGTCACCGGCTCGGTCGCGGCGGTGGAATCGGTCGGGCTGGCGCGCGAGCTGCTGCGGCACGGGGCGGAGGTGCATATCGTCGCCTCGCCGGCGGCGCTCGAAATCGTCGGCCGCAAAGCGCTGGAATTCGCGTGCGGCCGCCCGCCAGTTACTGAAATAACCGGCCAGGTCGAGCACGTGATCGCGGACGCCGACCTGCTCGTGCTGGCGCCCTGCACCGCCTCGTCACTGGCGAAGGTGGTCCACGGCATCGGCGATACCCCGCCGACGCTATTCGCGCTGACGCTGCTCGGCGCGGGCGTCCCGCTGCTGGTTGCGCCGGCGATGGACGGCCGCATGGCCGAGTCACCCGTCGTGCTGGATAACCTGCGCAAGGCACGCAAAATCGCGACCGTGCTCGACCCGCTGCTCGAGGAGGGAAAGGCCAAGCTGCCGTCGCGCGAAGTCATCGCGGCGTGGGCCTGCCGGCTCGCCGGCCAGCGCGACCTCACGGGGCAGCGACTGCTGGTGATTGGCGGCGGCACCGCCGAGCCGCTCGACGACGTGCGCGTGCTGGGAAACCGCTCCAGCGGCCGCATGGCGGTCGCGCTGGTCGAGGAGGCGTTCGCGCGCGGAGCCGAGGCCGAGCTATGGCTCGGCTCGGCTACCGTTACCCCGGGAAACTGGATTCCGCTCGAGCGCTTCACGACGCTCGCCGAACTTGTCGCGAAAGTGGAGACGCTGGGCGAGTGGGACACGGTCCTGCTGCCGGCAGCGCTGGCCGATTTCCGGCCGCCGCGCACGCCGGGCAAGATTGCCTCCGGCCGGCGGCTGAAGCTCGAGCTGGAGCCAGCGCCGAAGCTGCTGCCGCTGCTGCGCAACGCGCACGCCGGTAAGCTGGTGGCGTTCAAACTGGCGTCAGATACTTCCGACGACGAGTTAATAAAGAAAGCCGGGGCGCCGCTGGAGTATGCCGACCTCGTGGTGGCGAACAGCGCCGACGCGATGGAAGCCGAGGCGGCGCGGGTCGTGCTAGTGAGCCGCAACGCCGCAGCGGAGGGCGCCAGCGGCAGCAAGCAGGCGCTCGCGAACGCCATCCTGGACCGCGTCGCGAATTAGCTGTCGAGCTGCTTGAGCCGGCGCAGGTTGACCCGCCAGAGGGTGTTGCGCGTCGTGTCCTCGGGCGCCTGCGAAATCAGCTCCATCTCGGTCAGTGCCTCGATGACCTTCGAACCAAAATAGGTCGCCTCGCGGGGGCGATAGCCGAACTCGCGGATGAGGTGCCGCTCGATGACCCGCTGCGCGGTGGTATGGTGTCCGGGGTAGTAAATGGCCCGGAGCATTTCTATTACTGAATCCAGTCTTTTCTTTTCGTCAGGTTTCATGAATCAGGCCGCGCGCAGTTCCCTCGAATACGACTCCTGCCGTATAAGTGTGCCGGTCCACAGCCGGTCCACAAGCCTCTAAAGCGCGAGCGAGGTGGCGCCGCCGCGCCGAGGTCGCATAGCCCGGAATTGCGCGGGCCTGGAAAGCCCGTGGGAATTTTCCCTCGCGAGTTCAAATCTCGCCCTCGGCGCCATTGACGCTGAGGGGGCCAATGTAGTGCCGTCATTTCCACAACCATTTCGCAGATTGCGAATGGGCACGATGTTATGTTTTGGTGGATGTTTTGCGGCCAGCGGAGCTGGGCGACAAAAGGTCCTGGTGCTCCCGCCGGAATTCGAATCCGGGTCCTCGGCTCGAAAGGCCGAGATGATGGGCCTGACTACACCACAGGAGCACAGGCCCACCGTGGCGGGCGGGGCTTAATATTAATCGCCTGCCGGACGGCGCAGCCACCACATCGCACCAAGCGCGCCAGCGACCGCCAGCGTGCCGGTCAGTAACAGTGCCGCCGGGACCCTTTCCGGGGCCGGCGCGGGGGCAGCCGGCCCCGGTACCCAGCCGCTCAGGGTGACGGAATTAATGTGCACTTCGTAGAGCGGGCGGTCGCCGACACCGGTCCCGACGCGGGGGGTATCCTCGCCGCCGGGGTCGTTGGTCGTCGGCACCGCGGCGGCGGCGCGCACCAGCTCGAGGCCTTCGCGCACGATGCCGAAGACCGCGTAACCGGGGTCGTCGGGCAAGGTGCGGTTGCCGTTGTCGAGCTGATGCTGCGGCTCGTCGCAGATGTACCACTGGCTCTCAGCCGAATCAGGGTCGGCGCCGCGCGCCATGCCAATGGCGCCGTTGACGTGCGTCAGATTGGCGTTCGACTCGAAGGGGATGGTCTCGCCGCTGCCGCCTTCGCCGCAGGTCGGCACGGGGGTGTAAACCACGGTAGCGCGGCAGGTGGGGTCGCCCGACTGGATGACGAAGTCGTCGATGATGCGATGATAAAAAATGCCGTCGTAGAACGACTGGTTCACCAGCCCCAGGAAGTTGCTGACGGAGATTGGCGCCCAGTTCAGGAACAACTCGAGCACGATTTCGCCCTCGAAACCGTCGCCGCCCCCCGGCCCG
>PSPB01000047.1 GCA_003193815.1 Methanobacteriota archaeon | reverse complement strand
TCCTCAACTGTAACCTCACCGCGGCGCACAACATCACGACCGGGAAAGTATTTCGCGCCGTAATCGAGAAGGAACGCCGCGGTGACTACCTAGGGCAGACTGTCCAGATTATCCCGCACGTCGTGCGCGAAATCGTCGACTCGATACGCGGCGCAGCCGAGAGCGCGTCGGCCGACATCTGCCTGGTCGAACTCGGAGGCACGGTGGGCGACATCGAGTCAATGCCCTTCATGGAGGCGGTGCGGCAACTCCACCGTGAAGAAGGGCACGAAAACGTGATGTTCATCCACACCACGCTGGTGCCGGTGATTGGCGCGGTGGGCGAGCAGAAAACCAAGCCAACGCAGCACTCGGTGAAGGAACTGCAGGGGCTCGGTATCCGGCCCGACGTGATTGTCGGCCGCTCGACCGACCCGCTCGAGCCCGATATCGCCGCCAAGATTGCCTTTTTCGCCGACATTCCGCCCCGAGAACGTGGTTTCAGCACCCGATGCCAAGTCAATCTACGATGTCCCGATGCACTTCGTCGACCAGCAGGTTCCGCAGCTCATCGAGGAGCGGCTGGGGCTGAAGCGGCGTGAGCCCGACATGACGCAATGGCAGGACTTCGCCGAGCGCGTCAGCAACGGCACGCGCGAAGTGGAAATTGCGCTGATTGGCAAGTATACCGACCTCAAGGATTCCTACATTTCGCACGAGGAGACGCTGCGCTACGCCGGCGCACTGGAGGATTGCAGCGTCCGCATCCGCTGGCTCGAGGCGCCTGACTTGGAGGAGGCGGGAAACGCCGCGGCACTGGAAGGCGTCAACGGCGTCGTCGTGCCGGGCGGCTTTGGCAACCGCGGTGCCGAAGGCAAAATTATGGCGGCGCAATGGGCACGCGAGAATCGCGTGCCCTATCTCGGCGTCTGCTTCGGCTTCCAGCTGGCGGTCATTGAATTCTGCCGAAACGTCCTCGACCTTGAGGGGGCGAATTCCAGCGAGCTGGACCCGGATTCGCCCCACCATGTCGTGGACCTGCTGCCAGAGCAACGCGAGGTGACCGAGATGGGCGCCACGATGCGGCTGGGCGACCACGACGTGGCGCTCGACGAGGGTGTCGCGAGCAAGCTTTACGGCAGCGACTCAATCCAGGAACGGCACCGCCATCGCTTCGAAATCAATCCCGACTACATCGAGCGCATCGAGGCGGCAGGAATGCGATTCACCGGCCGCGACACCTCGGGCCGCCGCATGGAAGTGCTGGAACTGGAGGGGCACCCCTACTTCCTGGCGTCTCAGTTCCACCCCGAGTTCAAGTCGCGTCCCGACGCGCCTTCGCCGCTGCACCTGGGGCTGGTGCGCGCAGCGCTCGAGCACGCAGCATAAGTTTATAACTGGCCAGAGCCCCTCGGGGGCATGTCCGAAGAGGATGGAGAATACCCTGAATTTACCGCCCCGGCACCCACGGAGGAGAGCGATGGCCCCAATGTGGGCGTTATCCTTGCCGCTGTTTCTGGCTTGCTGGTAGTGGTTGGCTTCTACTTCGGGTTCACCAGCCTGCAAGCAATGGGCGATGGGCTGGTAGCTGCCGACATGGACGCGCAGCAGGGGCAGCTCATGCTGGGCTACCTGCTGATTACGGGCGGCATATTCCTGGCGGCGCTACTCTCACTGGGCGGCGTTATTCGCGGCTTTTTCTCCAGCGACTAGACCGTTGCGGTCCGTTCGAACTCGATATCCAGCAGGCCGTCACTGAGCAGGATTGTATAGCTGAAGGTAGTCGTGCTACCATCGGTGCTGCTTGAATCCAGTTTCAGCACCAGCGCATAGCCATGCGCCGCGAAACTGTTCTCGAACTCCCCTGCTGCCGCAGCGAACGCCGCCTCGGCAGTCGCGCCGCCATCCAGCTCGGCGTCCAGTGCCGGCGGCAGGTGTGCGTCGAGCATTGTCAGTAGCGGTGCCGGGTCGTGCCGCTCACCCTGGTAACGGCCCAGATTGGCCGAGTGGGAAACCGAAATCGAGATGGTGAGCAACGTCAGCGTCATCAGCAGGCCAGCTATCATCAGCATCTGGCCGCGGTTGTTCATGCTGTCCCCCGCGGGCCATACCAGAGGCTCAGCTCAAGCTCCCACAGCTCAGAGCCAACCCAGACCAGCCGGAAGGCGATGCTAACCGTCCCTTCTGGCGTGCCGCGCTCGACCAGCGTCTCACTACTCCCACCATGCGCCCCCGTCAGGCGATAGCTCGCCGCCGCCGGCAGTCCACCGTCCAGGTACGACTGCAGCGCGCTGCTGTTATCCTCGCTGAGCCAAGTCGCGAGCGTCGACTCACCTGCACCAGTCTGCCACTCATCAAGTACCTGCAACAGCTGCATCCCCTGATGGCGCAGGTTGTCGTCGCCAACCCGGGTCGCGTCGCTAGCTGGCAAGCTGATAACCGCGACGTTGACCGCCGAGGTGAAGAGCGTCGCGACCAGCAGGACCTCCAGCACGTGCATCTGCGCCGCGCGACCGAGCAACTTCATTTCAGCTGATAGTACCAGGACTGATGACCGATGTGGCGATTCCCATCACTTCGAAGATCAGCCAGCCGATGAAGAGCAACATCGAGGAACGGTTGAACGCCGAGTAGAGCTTGCCAGTGGACATGAAACCGGCCGCCATGCCGTTGCCAATGCTCTGGACAATTACGCTGTAGAGGAATATGGTCGAAATCCAGACTTCGTTCAGGTTGCGCACCTGCAGGTTACCGATGGACATACCCTCTCCGCCGGTGGCAGAGGCGGAATCGGCAATCGCCGGGACGAAAGTGTTGGCCAGGACGAGGATAATCATCAGATAGACCATAAACGAAACGTATACCACCATGATATAGCTGGTAACTTCCTGCGCTCGCTCGGTCTCGAGCGCCTTGATTTCCCTGGCGTCAAACGAGGCGGCGAGCAGGATGTCCGAAATGCGGCCTCCCGCGCGGTTGGCCTCATCGACCATGCGGACCGCCCGCGTCACGATGGGCGACCGGACCCGTTCGGTAAACATCCCCAGCACTTCACTGAAGGAAATACCCCACGAAATCTGGGTTGACATCTTGTGTACTTCGTCGTTGAGGTTGCCATATTCGCCCCGCGCCAGCGTCTGGATAGCGACGGTCATGCTGAGACCACCCTTCCAGTACTCGGCAAGGTCGCGCAGGAAGTCGGGGAATTTCTCCTCGACCCGCGCCCGGAGCTTGTCCTCACGCCAGCCCCAGATGCCATAAGGCAGCATCAGCGCAATCAGTCCGAAAACGTAGTAGTCAAGGGTCGAAATTTCAGGATAGTATCGATACCATGTTATAGCTTCTACATCCTCGTCAATACCACTAATCAGCGGGTCAGCGTCACGACTCTCGTTCTTGGCAATCGAGGGGAGGCCATACATGTGGGGCGTAATCGTGAAGGGGCCATCGTTCATGGCCTCCGGATTGTCGAACTGCGAGTCACCGTCGAAATCGGTGACGACCGTTGTCAGGTCGGCCTGGTGGTTCAACTGCCCCAGCGCGATGAACGCGCCGCCCATCATCAGCGAGAGGAAGACGACGACATAGACCGTAATGTCAGTCTTGCCCCCCTTCACCTCGAGCCACTTCTGCGCCAGGCGGTAGGTCATCCAGCGCCGCTTCTTGCCGGTCCGCTCATCACGGTAGACCCGTTTCTCTAGATTACCGGCCATTAATCGATTGCGACCTCATTGCTCAGTGAGAGGAAAATATAGGCGAAGAAAATCTGGATCATCGGGAACATCAGGAAGACCATCATGTAGAGGTGCTCTTCCTCCAGTTTCATCCCGGACCCGGAAACCCAGAAGGTAATCACGGCCATAATCATCGCGAAAATTGGAAGTGCCACCGCCATCACCACATACGCTTCCGCAAAGAGTGCCATCTGCTGGATGACACTCTTGACATGCACCCGGTTGGCCTGCGCGTAGTATTCTGCCCGGTTCAGGAAGTAGAGCTTCAGGTTACCCCGAGGTAAGCGTGCCGACAATTCCCTGCAGGAACTCGGCAAACCGTTCCGAGGGCGACCGGTCGACGGCCTCCTTGAGCGTCGACACCAGGTCACGACCTATGAACTCAACAGAGTGGTAAACCCAGGCCGCATCCTTCGAAATCTCGCCGTAAATATCCTCACTGCGGGCGAGCGACTTGAAAATCATCGCCGGCGTTGCATTAGCCGCCGCCATCGCTGCCGTGTAGCTGGCGGCGAAGGGCAGCTTGCGGTCCATGTCCTTGGCGCGCGAGCCGGCTCTCATCCCGGGCTCGAGCCAGTTCACCATCGCTATCAGCAGCGGCAGTACGATAACCAGCGCCAGTGCCAGGATAGCCTGTATGAATTCCGAGACGATAATCGGCTCACCGTTCGGGCCGGTCATCTGCGCCAGGAATGGCACGCCGACGGCAATGAAAGCAAACACCAGCGCCAGCCCAGCGATGAAAGTAGCGAAAACCTGCATCGCGGCGTGGGCAACGTAGCCTGCGGGCAGCAGCGGAATGCGCGCCTGCACGAGCTGTCGCTTGAGCTTGAAGGAATCCTTGGTCAGCAAGCGACCCAGCCAGCCGAAAAGGAGCAGGCTGAGTGACTGCAGGCCGCTTAGAACCACCGGTGCCACCAGCTCGGATTGGCCGAGCGCTCAACGCGCTTCGCCAGTTCAGCCTGCAGCTTGGTCGTAGCCTTGGCCTGCCGCGCCTCTTCCTTGGCTGCTGCGCTCGCCTGCTTGTCCGGGCTGGAAGCGAGCTTGACCTGCCGCGCCTCGGCCTTGTTGCGGGCGGAGAGCTCGCGATTACACGACTTCAGCATCCGGCCCGCTTCGCGTACGGAGAGGCTGGAAACATCACCGATTCCGAGTTGTGCTACAGTGGGCGTAAGCTGTCGCAGCGGGGCGTAGCGCATCTGCGCCTTCAGCATATCACGCTCGAGATAGGCGTCCGACTTGGCGCGGCGAGCCGCTTCCTTCGCCTCGAGCTTGGCGCGCTTGGCCTCATCGTCAGTGGCAGCCGCCCGAGCATCGGCCTTCGCGCGAGCCGCCTCCTCCTTGGCGAACCGCTTCTGGAACTTCTGCTGCACCCCGGCCGGGAACTCGGCGATATCGACGCCCTCATCGGCTGCGCCAGCACCGCTCAGGTCGAGGTCACGCTCTTTCACCTTGCGGCGGCGCTTGCGACCGCCCACCTGCAGGTCAGCGTAGACCCGGCGCATCACGTCCTCGGGGTGGACGTAGTACTCGGCCACCACCCGGGCGAAGTCGCGGTAGTCGCGGATGCTCTTCTTGAGGCACCACTCGATGACCAGCTGTCGCCGCTTGATTTCGTCCATGATTTCGACGCGGTTCAGGTTGGCCTTCAACATGATTTTCTCAAGCACGTAGGACTTGCCGGTGAAGACAAACTCGTCGGTGGCGTTGTCCCAGCGGAATGCCTCGTTGGTCAGCAGCTCGTGCGAATGGGGGTCAATGCCGATAATTTCGACGATGTTCTTGCAGCGCCGCACGCGTTTCCCACCGACGCGGGTCTGAATCTGGATTGAAATCGCGTCAAGCGACGGAATCAGCACGCGCGGAATCTCAATCGGCTTGTTCTCAAGCCGGTGCACCAGGCTCTGGATTGAATCAGCGTGGAAGGTGGAATAGGTAGTGTGCCCCGTCGCCATGGCCTGGAACAGCACGTACGCCTCTGCACCACGGATTTCTCCCACAATGATGTATTCCGGCCGCTCACGCAACGCTGCCCGCAGCAGGTCGTACATGTCGACCACTCCTGGCGCCTTGACGCCCGCCATGGCGGACTCACCACCGAAACCCTCACGGGTACAGCCGGGAATCCAGTTGGGATGCGGCAGGTTCAGCTCACGCGTCTCCTCAATACTCACAATCTTGTGCTGCCACGGCAGGAAGAGTGAGCAGGCGTTGAGGGAAGTGGTCTTGCCGGAAGCAGTACCACCGACAAACAGCATCGACATGCCGTACTGCATCGCGAGCCAGAAGAAGGCAATCTGCATTGAGGAGTATGTCTTGAAATCGAGCAGGTCCACCGGCGTGAACGGTTCGTCACGGAAACGCCGGATGGTAAAGGTCGAACCTTTCGTGGAGACCTCACGGCCCAGCGTCATGACGATACGCGAACCGTCCATCAGTGTCGCGTCGAGCAGTGGTTCAGCAATCGAGATGTGCTTACCGCAGCGCTGTGCCATACGGATGATGTATCGCTCCAGCTCGAACTCGTCAGTCCAGAGGACATTGGTCCGCAGCGACTCGAAGCGCCGGTGGTAGACGAACACCTCGACGCCGGGGCCGTCGCAGGAAACGTCCTCGATGTTCGGGTCGTGCATCATGGTATCAATCCGGCCGTAGCCCACCAGGTCACGCTCGATGTAGTAGTGGATTTTCTCGCGGTTGCTCTTGCGGCTCGGAAGCCGGTACGCATCGAGGATGTCGTCAACCGCCTGATGCAGGAACTCGTCCTGCCCCTCTTCGAGGGTTTCGCGGCTGATATTCAGCGCCCGCTGGAGCACATCCTGGATGGTCTGAAGGTCCTGTTTCTCCTGTTCGGACGCCTTGGGTTCGACGACATAGTAGAAGCGAGAGTAATCGCGCTTGTCGAACAGGATGCGGACGTAGGAGAAGGGTGGACTTACGGGGTAAGTGTCGAGTTCCTCGAAATCCTCGCCCAGCTCGATGTCGTCCATGACGAGGTCGTGGATGACGCCCGCCTTCTCGGCCACCTTGCGGGCCTGCTCCTGCTGCTTGCGCTCCTTGCGCAAGCGCCGTTTGTCACGCCATGAAAGCTGGCTCTCGTCGACCGTTTCCTCGGTCGGCGATAGCATACCGAGAGAGTCTGATTCGGTGTCAATCGAGTCGCCGGCAGCTCCCATCCTTGCTTGTCTATCCTGCGGTCAGGGTGACCACCTGAGATGTTGCGTCATACTGCACGACTATATAAGAAGTGCTAGAGTACACTTTCCCCTCTATAGCCGTGGCTGGCGCAAGCGGGAAATCCGCTGTGTATCGACCCCCCACAGGAGCCTTGCTGACCACTTTCAGGCCGGTCTCGGTGCCGATTACCGTGTAGAGCACGCCGTGCTCCTCGGTGGCGGCGGGAATGCTCATAGTGGCGTCAATTCCGGGATAGGCACGGACCATCGCGAGCAGCTCCTCAACCAGTTGCTGCAGTCGCACGCCCACCTGTTCCACCTCTTCCTGTGCCGTGAAGGTGTGGTTGCCCTTCAGCACGTCGGCGACCGCCATGGTCACCGCCGACAGCAGCAGTACTGCCAGCAACGAGGTGTAGATGAACCCTATTTCCTGCGCGCCTGACTCAGCGCAATCCAAACGATACATGCACCGTCCTCTCCATCAGGCGTAGGTCCAGCGAGGTCGTCTGTGTCAGGTAGACCTCGTCATTCTGCAGGTCACGGCTGAATCCCCACTGGGACTGGAAGAAGCCGTAGGTTGCATACTGTGCATCGCCATCCACGACGATCCGCAGGCTGTAAACCGCAATGCTCCCGGAATCGCTGCCGCCCTGGTTGCGCAGCGAGAAGTCGAAGTTGGAGGGGCCAGTCATGCTGTGCATCTGTGAGCCGCTGTTGTTGTACGAAACCAGGTATATCGACAGCGCATCCACGTTTCCGCTGCCGCGCACCAGCGGGCGGTCCTCGAAGTAGTACCCGCCACCCGGCTCATGCGACAGTACCGCGCCGTTGAACAATCGTAT
Organism: Methanobacteriota archaeon; assembly: GCA_003193815.1. Lineage (GTDB taxonomy): Archaea > Thermoplasmatota > Poseidoniia > MGIII > CG-Epi1 > UBA8886. The sequence continues at coordinate 1,691 of PSPB01000047.1, read as the reverse complement.
CTGGAACTGCCCTGCCGTCGAGCGGTATTTGTAGGAGAGGACATCCTGCATGTAGTAGCGGAACTCACCGATGGCGGTACCGTTGGCGGCAGTAGCGGTGCCGGTCACGCCTGCCACGATGGGGGGCAGCGGTCCCAGCCGGTTGCCGTCGGTGTCACCGCTCCATACCGTCCCGTTGGGATAAGTGATGGTGACCGTCAGCGTCGCCACGGTTTCGGTCAGGTCCTCGACGCGCAGGATTGTGGCGCCCGCTTCCACGTTGCGCGCCGAAAGCTGCGCCCAGGAAACGGTGCTCCAGCAGAGCAGCAGGTCTTCCTGCGCCTTCTTCAGCGTGAAACTGCCCGAGCCGAGCGAGACGGTCGAGGTGCGTGAGGCGCCCTCACCCTGCAGCAGCACCTGGTCCATGTCAGCGTCCAGGTTGAGCAGGTTGGAGCGCGTCGTCGCATACTGCGCCCACGCCTCGTTGTTCTGGATTTGCGGGATACCCCACGCCATCAGGGTACCTACGATTGTGACCATCATCACCATAATCAGGATGGTACCGATAATCTGGCTTACACCATCCTCGTCGCGAGGCAGGAGCTGGCGCTTCACGCCTTCGCCACGCAGTGGGGGACTAAAAAGCGTGCGTGCCGAACAGCGCTATAAAAGTCGCTACTGCGCCTCGAGCCAGCGCTCGGCGTCTATCGCCGCCATGCAGCCCATTCCGGCCGCGGTCACCGCCTGCCGGTAGCGCGTGTCGACAACGTCGCCCGCCGCGAATACGCCCTTCACGGAAGTCATCGAGTGCTGCTTCCAGAGCAGGTAGCCCGAAGCGTCGGTCTCAAGCTGCCCGCCCAGGAAGCTGGTAATCGGCTTGTGGCCGATGGCGATGAACGCCCCCTCGCAGGTGAAATCCTCCTCACTGTCATCAGCGGTCGAGCGCAGTCGCGCGCCGCGGAAGTCGCCCTCCGCGCCGAGCCAGCCGGTGACCGTGTGGTTCAGCTTCCAGGCGATACGCGGATTATCGCGGGCGCGCAGCCCCATAATCTGCGACGCGCGCAGCCCCTCACGGCGGTGGACAATCGTCACCTTGGGGCAGAAACGGGTCAGGAAAGTTGCCTCCTCCATAGCCGAGTCGCCGCCACCGACAACCATAACTTCCTTGTCGCGAAAGAAGGCGCCGTCGCAGGTGGCGCAGGTCGAAATCCCGCGCCCCTTGTGCACTTCCTCGTTCTCGACGCCGAGCCAGATGGCCTCGGCGCCAGTGGCGATAATCAGCGCCTCCGCCTGCCAGGACTCATCGCCGCTGGTGACCCCGAACGGCCGGTGCGAGAGGTCGACGGAGTCGACGTTGCGGTCGAGGATGCGAGTGCCGAACCGCTCCGCCTGCGCGCGCAGCTGCATCATCATCTCCGGTCCCTGAATGCCTTCGGGGTAGCCGGGGTAATTCTCGACGTCGCTGGTGAGCATCAGCTGCCCGCCGCTGGCGTAACCGGCGAAAAGCAGCGGCTCGAACATCGCCCGCGACGCGTAGAGCCCGGCGGTGTAGCCGGCCGGCCCGGACCCGATAATAATCAGCTTCTCAACCATTGCTGCGCCAGTCGGACCGGTGGGTTAAGGTTTCACCCGAAATGGCGCGCGCTGACTATGAAACCGGTGTGCCCCAGCATGCGGTGTTGCGGTCGCAACGATTGCGGTTTCGGCTCCCA
>PSPB01000046.1 GCA_003193815.1 Methanobacteriota archaeon | reverse complement strand
GGTTTCACCCGAAATGGCGCGCGCTGACTATGAAACCGGTGTGCCCCAGCATGCGGTGTTGCGGTCGCAACGATTGCGGTTTCGGCTCCCAATCACGCTGCAGGTTTTCCAGAATGCGCAGCTCACCCCACCCTTCGAGCGCCCTCAGAAGCTGCGCCACCTGCGGGGTCGTCGGGAGGTACGCCACCAGTCGCCCGCCGGGGGCGAGCGACGCGGCGGCCCAGCCGACCAGCTCCCACGGTTGCGGCAGGTCCAGCGCAACAGCGTGGCATTCGCGGGGCTCAGTTTCGGGCGTCAGCGATTCCGGGATGACCTCGACCAGCGCCGCGTGCGGGCTGCGTTGCAGGTTGCGCTCGAGCACCTGCCGATGCGCCGGCCGCGGCTCGAAGCTCGCGACTCGCCCGTCGGGAGCGATCACGCGCGCCAGCGCCAGCGTCAGCCCGCCCGAGCCGCCACCCGCCTCGACCACGCTGTCACCCGGCTCCAGGGCAAGTGCCCACGTTATCCACGCCAGGTCGCGCGGCAGGATTACCTGCGGGCCGCGCGACAGATTCCCCTCGAGGTCGGGCAGCGTCGGCTCGAACAGCCGCGCCGGAGTGCCGACCAGGTCGAACTCCTCGCCGAGAGGGGCGGCGCGCAGCACCGTCGAGCGGAAACTGCCCAGCCCGGGCAGCTCCTGTTTCTCGGCATCGAGGTTTACAAGGTGCGTTTTTCCCTGCGCCAGCAGCAGCCGCCAGTTCGCCATGCGGGGTCAGCTGCCGCGGTATTAGAGCCCTAGCTGCGCGGCGACCTGCTCATCGGCCGCGGCGAGGAATTGCTCTTCCGCATCGAGGGGGACAGTCGCGCCCGCCGCGATGGCGTGGCCGCCGCCGATGCCGCCGCACTTGCCGGCGGACTGCGACATGACCTCGGCCAGGTTGAGCCCGCGCTCGATGAGTTCGGGCGTCGCGCGCGAAGAGACAATCAGCTCGCCGTCGCGTGGCGAAAGGCCGATGGTGGGCAGTGAGCGGTCGAGGAAGTAGCCCAGCGCCAGCCCGCAAATCGTGCCTTTCAGCGCCGGCTCGCTGGTGCTAAAGTGCTGGATGGCGTTACGCCGCTCGAACTTCGCCGCGCTGAGCAGCGCGAGCAGTTGCTTGCGTTGCGCCAGCTCATGCGCCCCCGCACGGCTACGCGCCGCCGTCGAGCCGAGCAGCAGCGCAATCCCGGTCGAGGTGTCATCCTGCCGGCCGCTGGCATCGACCAGCGACGCCAGCTCAGAGACGGTGCAGCCCCACCCCGGCAACTGATAGCTGGGCGCGAAAAGCTGCTCGCACTGCTCGCTCCCGGCGCCCTGCTCGAGCAGCTTCAGCACCAGCCAGTCCGCCAACCGCGCCGCCTCCTCGCCCGCAAGGCCATCCGACGCCGCGGTGGGGTCGAGGCCGATTTCGCGCAGCGCCTCTTCCGCCGCAGTGGGCTGCCCGGAGACGCCGACGAGGTACGGCTCGAGCGACCCCGCCAGCGCCTCGGCCAGGCTCGCGCCGTGGAGCGGAAGTTGCTGCTTTTCTTTTAAATAATTATCTTCGGTAGCCATATTGGCGATTTCGAGGTTCCAGCCCTTCCATCCACCGGTCATCTGGCGGTCGCCGCAGGCTCCCGCCAGCGCGATGGGGGCGAGGTCACGGTTCGCCTCGTCCAGCGTTAGCGCCAGCGCGAAGGCGACGCTCGCGGCGGACGCCTCGCGGTTGCCGTCAACCCCTGCCTTGTGGGCATTCAGCTCGAGGACGTTGCCGGGAACCTCGCCCTGCGGCAGGTGGTGGTCAACCACCAGCGCGGGCGCCTCGAGCTGCGCCAGCAGGTCCATGTAGCCCGACCCGAGGTCGGTGAAGAGCACCAGCGCGGGCGCCTCGCGGTTCAGCCGCTCGATGACGCCGGGCGCCAGCGAGAGGACATTGCTGAGGTGGAAACGCTTCCCGAGCCGCAGCAGCGTCTGCACCAGGATAGCCGACGAAGTCAGCCCGTCGCAGTCGTAATGGCCGATGATGCGCACCGGCTGCTCGATTTCCCGCAGGCGGTCAGCCAATGGTTGCGCCGCTTCCGCCAGCGGCTGCGGCATCGCCGCGGCGGGGTTCACCCGACCAGCAGCTTGGCGTTGGCGAGCGTGTATTTCCAGTCGTCCGGCAACACGCTGTTGCGCTTGTAGTAGCGCACCAGCCGCAGTATCTTCGACTCGGTGAGCTGCAGCGCCCGCCGGTTGTGGACGTCCTTGCGGTTGGACTCCAGATGCTCGCCCAGTCGCACCGCCTTGCGCATCAGGTTCGACAAATCCTCGGGGAGGTCGGGTGCCAGGCCGGCGTCGCGCACCATAGCCGCGACCGCCTTGCCGGTCGCCAGCTTGACGCTCGGGATGCCGTGCGAATCACGCAGCTGGAGACCGATTTCGGCCGTCGAAAATCCCTCTTTCGAGAGCTTGCCCACCATCTCCTCGACCTCTTTCGGTTCGGGAGCCCAGGCAGGGTGCTCGCTGCGGGGCAGCGCGCTGGAGCCGGAACGGCCTTTCCGTCGAGCGTAGATTCGTGCCATAGCTGGAATGTGGGCGGCAGTTAACCCTCTATTAAAAGACTCACACCGCGTAGCCGTAACTCCAGTAGAAAGCGAGCTCGTCACCAGCATAGACACGATAGCAGAACCAGTCAATCCAGCGGTAATGGGTGCTGCTGATGATGGATTCGGGGATACTGGAGCTGCCGGTCGCCTCCGGGAAGGCGAGGTTCACCAGCGAGAGGCTACGATCAGCCGAGATGTTCTCGTTGAACTCGTTCCGGTTTTCCCACGTCCAGAGATGGTCGTTCTGCTCCGTAAAGAGCACGCGCCAGCCAAGGTATTCCAGCTCCATCGCGGCCGGGTCGATGACGCCCTGCACCAGCCTGTCGGCGTCGCGCGTCGCGATTAGCCCGGAGTAGGCGTCGACCCGTCGGGTGCGCTTGATGTCGTTCGCCTCGAAGAGTTCGCTATCGGCGTGCGCGCTGCCCCAGAATGCGGCGGCGATGGTCGGCTCGCGCACGTGGTAGCTGTAGCCAGTCTCCGGCCGCTCCATGTGGTCGATGCGGTCGCGCAGGTCGACCGCGGCCGAGACTCCCGACAGCACGAATAGCGCCGCCACCAGCGCCGCTCGGCTACGACGAGATGGCAGCTCACGCAGCAGCATCTCGGCACCCGGTCCGACCAGTAGCAACATCCCGACCAGCAGCAGGTAGACGAGGTAAATCCGATCGAGGATAACGTAGGCGCCGAGCGCCAGCCACGCCAGCGCTAGCCATGTCGCCAGCGCCGGGCGCCCCTGCTGGAGCGTGCCGCCCACGCCGAGCAGTGCCAGCAGCAGCAATGGCCCGCCGAGCAGTCCATAATGCACCGCGAGGTTGGCGAACCGTACCGGCAGCGTTTCGCCCTCAAAAAGGTAGACGCTGAAGAGCCCCTCAGACGGGGCGTAGAGCGTGCCGCCAAGGTAGGTGAGGTAAGCGAGGTAGAGGCCAAGCCCGATGCAGAAGGCGACCCCCTGACGCGCTGCGCGCTCGCGGTCGAGCGCGCCCGCCTGCCAGCGGCTGAGCGCCGCCGCGAGCGCGAACGCCAGCAGGAAGCCCGGCAGCAGCAGCCCCATGCGGTGGACCGCCGGCAGCGCCAGCCCCAGCGCCAGCCCCAGCGCGATGAGCCGTGCCGGATGGCGGCCGTAGCGGCGATGCTGGCTGCGCAGCAGCGCCCAGAGGAAGAGCAGCAGCAGCACCACCATCAGGTAGCGCAGCGAAAGCCGCCAGAGCGCGAAAGTGATGAAGCGCGGCGCGACCGCAAACGAGAGCGCCGCCAGCCAGCGCGCTGCGGGCGAGACACCCAGCTCGCCCGCCAGCAGCCACATCCCGGCGACGCCGAGCAGCGAAATCGCGAGCGAGAGCAGCAGCGCCGACCCCTCGAAGCCGAGCCCCGTGGTTTCCTCGAAGGCGGCGGTCAGCGCCAGGTGACCGGCCGGCGAGGTGCCGGGGTAGAGGCCGAAATAGGCGGCCGGGTGGAGCAGCCATTCCATCGCACCCGCATCGCGCAGCGACGCAACCTGGACGAAATACTCGAAACTGTCGCTGCCGGTCGGGCGAGGCGTCAGGGGCCAGCGTAGCAGCAGTGTCACCGCCACGAGGAGTGCGCCCGCAACCCGGGGGAGAGGCCGGCCCATGGCGGTGCAGCCAGCGCGTGCTAAAAGCGGCTGCTGCGCCGCGCAGCCTTTCAGTCACCAGCGGCTGCAACGCTTCTCAATATCATTATATAGGGTAAGCCGTCCTCGCAGGCGACCTGACCGGAGGTTACGGTGGCTCTTCGAAAAAGACGTAATTTCGGACTGATTTTCGCATTGCTTTCAGCCGCACTCCTGACGGGCGGAAGCGTGGTCGGGTATTCCGGAGGCGGCGACACCGGCGGCGACGACTGGGCCAATGGCGTGCTGGTAGAAGGTTGCAGCTGCCACAACCTCGAGCAGAGCGAAACCGGGATGTGGGCGCTCGAGGGCTTCCCGGCGCGCTACGGGCCCGGGACAGTCTACAACCTAACGCTCACGATTGCCGATTCCAGCGTCACCGACGCTGCCGACCCGGCGGCGGCGGGCGGCTTCCTGCTGCGCGTCACCAACGGCAGCTTCGCCGGCGGCGATGGTTTCTGGACCGGCGATAGCGGCCGCCTGCTCTCGCACAACGCCGACTCGAACGACCGGCGCAACTGGACCGTGACGTGGACCGCACCCGACGAAGGGACGGGAGACGCGGTGCTGACCGTCTACTTCAACGTCGTCAACGGCGAAAACGGCAACGATGCTGGCGACGGCTGGACCCGGCTCGTGGCAGTCTCGCTCGGGACCCCGCAGGCGCTGGAGGACGAGAAGGGCATCCACGAGCTGGGAGTCAGCCTGAAACAGTACTGGATTGGCCTGATTGGCATCGCCATCACGCTGGTCTTCGTGCTGCTGGCGTACATCGTACTACGAGGGGGGAGTGCCAATTACCGAGGTTAACGAAATCCTCGAGCAGGTCGCCAGCGGCGAGCTGACGCAGGCGGACGCGCAGAAGCTGCTCGGCACCCGCGGTGACGAGCAGCTCGGTGCAATCCGGCACGAGACGCCGGCGCCGGAACAGCTCTCGATTTTCGCGATTATCATGCTGCTGATGGTGGTGCAGCTGCTCTACGACGCGCTCTTCATCTTCGGGCTGATTGAGGGATGGGACCAGACTTTCCTCTCATTCATCATCGGTATGGCGATGCTGACGTTCGGGCTGATGCTCGACCTCTACCGCCGCAGCTTCCTGCCCGACGTACTCGAAACCAAGCGCCGTCGCGACAAGGTCGTGCCGCGGTGGAGCGATAGATGCCGGTCACACGACGCAATTTCCTGAAAGGCGCCCTCGCGCTTGCCGGCAGCGGCATGGGCGGCGCACTCTCGGTGCCGGCGTTGATGACGCTGCTGCCGCCACCCGTTGTCCGTTGCAACTCGGACGAGGCGTACGACACTCTGCTCTTCAAGGAACGGGAGCCGGGCACGTGGTACGAACCGCTGGCTGGCAAGGTGGCACGCAAAGAGGACTTTGCGTTGAACCAGGCGGCGATGGTGACCTGGGCGCCGAAGGAACTGGAGCAGGAGCTAGGAACCTGCGAAATCGTGCTGACGCTAATCAAGCTGCCGGCCGAGGAGGCAATGATTGAATGGGGTATCTCCGACGATGGGGGCAACGCGGTAATGATGGCGTACCACACCTACAAGTGCCCGCACCTCTGCTGCAAACCAGTCTTTATGAAAGAGGGACTCAGCAGCCTCAGCGGCGGCACCTACGAGAACATGTTCCTCTGCCCGTGCCACTTGAGCCGCTTCGACCCGCTCTCGATTGTCGAGGCTACCGACGAGCTGGGACGCAAGGTAATGGTCGCCGAGCTGGTCGAGGGGCCGGCGCCGTACGGGCTGCCGATTGTGCCAATCATCGAACGCGACGGTGAGCTTATAGGGCGAACTGATAAACTGGAGTGGCTGAAATACTGCGGACAGGGATGAGAACGACAATAGCGGCTGCAACCGCCCTCGCGCTGCTCGCGCTGGCCGGGAGCGCCCGCGCCGAGACGCCGCTGCTGGAGGAGTTCATGCGCGACTACACCTTCCTGCTGATTTTCCTCTCGCTGGTCGGCGCAGTGATCGGCTTCGCCTTCCTCTGGGCAACCGGGGCGCTGCCGCAGGTGCTGCTGTCGACTTGGGCCTGGCTCGACGAGCGATTCGCGCTGCGGCGCTACGCCAGCTTGGCGCGGCGCGAATACTACTCGGTGGTCTTCACGCTGCTGCCGGCGAGTGGACGCACCTTCCCGCAGTCGCACACCGAGCGGTACAACGTCAAGGCGGTCTGGTACTGGTACCCCTTCTACTGCCTCGGCGGGCTTTCGTTCCTGGCGTTCATCATCCTGACCATTACCGGCATCTATCTCGGTTTCTACTACGTCCCTGACGGCGATTTCGTCGAGGGCGCTGACGGCGAGATGACCTCCGGAGCGTACGAGTCTATGGAACTCATCATGACCGAGGTGAGCTTTGGCTACATCATGCGTGCGGTGCACCACTGGGCGGCACACTTCATGGTCGCAGCGGTGTTCCTGCATATGATGCGGGTCTACTTCGTGGGGGCGTATCGCAACCCGCGCGAGCTGAACTGGATTCTGGGGTCCATCCTGCTGATGGTGACTATTTTCTTTGGCTATACCGGCTACCTGCTGCCGTGGGACGAACTCGGTTTCGCCGCCGGCTCAATCGGCCTTGAGATGGCGACCTCCATCCCGGCCATGGGGCCGCCGATGGCACAACTCGTCTTCGGCGGGACGCAGCTCACCGGCACCACCGTGCTGCGGATGTACTGGCTGCACGTCTTTGTGCTGCCCGCCGTCGGCATCGCGCTGATGGTGCTGCACATGGCGCTGGTCTGGATACAGGGCGAGGCGGAGCCGCACTGATGGCCGACGACACCGGGAACCTGATTGGCGAATACCAGCAGGAGCGGCAGGCGGAGGACGATGCCGAGCGCATCGGGCGCAAGACCGAGTTCACACGAGAGACGCCACGGCAGGCGCACTCGGTGCTCGAGGCGTCGCACGCCAAGGGCGAGCCGCTCTACCCGCATGAACTGGTGCGCGACAGCGTGCTGACGCTCTACGTCACCTCCATCCTCTTCTTCCTGGCGGCGTTCATTCCGCCGCCGCTGCACCGCGCGGCCGACCCCGCCGCCGCGACCGCCTTCCCGCCGCCGCTGCCGGACTGGTACCTGCTCTGGGCGTTCGGCTGCCTGAAGGTGGCGTGGGACATCGAGTTCACCATCCTGGGCCACCACTTCTTCCTGATGACTGCCAAGGTCTGGGGAACGCTGGTGCAGGGGATGATTATCGGTATGGTCGTCGCGGTGCCATTCATCGACCGCGCGCTGGGCTACCTGATTGACCCTGGGCCGAAGGAGGGGATGATGGACGTCCTCAACTCCGGCCACGCGCGCCGCCCCATCGAGGACCCCGTGCGCGCCGCGATTGGCGTCTGGGGGCTCGCCTTCGTCGTGATGCTCTCAATATATTCCATCAACGCCAACATCGTGCTCTACTACCCTGCCGTCACGACCGCCGTGCTGGCAGGGGTGACACTGTGGGGGCCACTGGCGTGCGCCGGGCTGACCTATCTCTGGCTCGACCGGCGGCGCGCCGAAGGCGCCCGCCCGCAGAGCGACGAAGAGCGCTTCGACCTGTACCGCAACGGAATTACCAGCCGCCGTACGCAGCGCATCTACGAGTTCAAGCTCAACCGCTGCTACCAGTGCGGCCTCTGCGACGACATCTGCCCGGTGCGCACCAACGAGGGCGAGGAGGAGCTGAATATCATCTTCAACACCTTCCAGAACGAGCACGATGGCGTCGCGATGTGGTCGTGCATCACCTGCGGCATGTGTACCGCTATCTGCCCGCAGAACATCGAATACGTGGATTACGTCCTCGAGCAGCGCGCAATTGCGCTGCAAGGAGCCGCAACATGAGTCGCACCGAACCCTACGCCCGCACCATCCCGCACCCGCTCTTCGAGCGCATGATAATCAACGACGCCAACACGCCCGACGAAGCGCCGTGGCAGCCCGAACGGCAGCACGAATACGGCTACTTCCCCGGCTGCGTCGACTTCATGGACGTCGAAGTCAAGTTCTCGCACCTCAACAAGGGCGATGCCGACCACGCCTCGATTGCCGCCGCGGCTATCAAGCTGATGAACGCCGCCGGCATCGACCCACTGATTCTCGACATGAACTCGTTCAAGTGCTGCGGGCACGACCAGCTCTGGCAAGGACAGCTCGAGGTCTTTGACGAGCTGAAGGCGCACAACCTGCGCCGCATGCAGGAGAGCGGCATCCGCACCCTCGTCGTCACCTGCGCTGAAGGCTACCGCACCTTCGCGGTCGACTACGACCTGCCCGGCCAAGGCATCCAGGTCGAGCACATCACGCAGACGCTGCGTGGGCGCGGTCTCAAATTCAAGTCGCCCGAACCGGTGCGTGTCACCTTCCACGATCCGTGCCGGCTCGGCCGCATGATGGGCGAATACGACGCGCCGCGCGAGCTTATCCAATTGGTGGACGGCGCCGAGATGGTCGAGCTGGAGAACAGCCGCGAGAAGGCGCTCTGCTGCGGCGTCTCGTCGATGATGTATTGCAACGACGCGACCAAGGCGGTGCGCAAGAAGCGGCTGGACCAAGGCACCGACGCCGAAATCCAGGTGATGCTGGGCGGCTGTCCCAAGTGCTACATGCATATGCAATGTCTGCTCAACGAGGAGCGCATGGACCCCGGTGAACACAACCACTCGTTCGAGATGCTGGACCTGATGCAGTTCCTCTCCGCCTGCCTTGTCGAGGAAGCCGCCTGATGGCTGCTGGCATCGACCGACAATACCTCTCCGCCTGGAAACAGGCCGCGACCCACGCCGGCGACAGCGAGCCGGTGCAAATCTGGACGCAGGACGGCACCTATGGCGGCCTCGACTCGGGCAAGCTGGGCATCTGGGGCACCGTCGTCGGCGTCGATTTCGACATGTGCATCGCCGACGGGGCGTGCATCGACGCCTGCCCGGTCGACGTCTACGAGTGGATTGATTCTCCCGGCCACGCCGCGTCGGAGCGCAAGCCGTTCATGCCGCGCGAGCCGGACTGCATCGTCTGCCGCGCCTGCGAGGAGGTCTGCCCGGTCGACGCGGTGCTGATTACCGACCCGGGCGACGTCGAGGCGGCGATGGCGGGCGCGGACGCCGCGCCCGCCCCGGCAATCGCGGAAGCGGCCGCCACCGAAGGCGAAGCCCCGGCCGAAGCCGCCGCTGCCGTTGCGGCCGAACCGGCAGTCGCGGCGCCAGCATGGGAGCCGAAGCCCGATGTATGGCTCCAGCGCATGAAGGACTCGCTCGCGGGACTGGAACTGCCCGATACCGGCATGGCCAAGGCGAAGCCGCTCTTCAGGGAAATCCGCAAGGAGACACTCGACTCGCTCTCGCGCGGCAAGGAGTTTATCGCGCTGGTGCACAACGACAAGTGCATCGGCTGCACGCAGTGCGTCTATTTCTGCAACTTCGCGTCGATTGACATGATTGAGTGGGAACTCGAAACACGCACCGACGCGTTCGAATCGAAGAAAGCGCTGATTGTCGAAGATACCTGCACCGGCTGCACGCTCTGCGTCTTCGCCTGCCCCGT
>PSPB01000045.1 GCA_003193815.1 Methanobacteriota archaeon | reverse complement strand
AACCTTGAGCGCGCGACCGTCGTCAAAGGACGCGACATCCGCGTCTTCCAAGACGGCATCTATCTCGTCTCGAAAGGAGTGATGCATGACGCATAAGCCGAAGGCAAAGCCGAAGCTCGACGCGGACGCCCGCAAGGCACTCGCGAAGCGCAACGCTGCCAGCCGCAAGCGGCCCGCCTTCAAGCGGCAGAACTGGTTCCGCTACAAGCGGCTCGGCACCGCCTGGCGCAAGCCACGCGGGATGCACAGCAAGATGCGCATGCGCCGCAAGTATCGCCCGCCGGTGGTCTCGACCGGCTACCGCGGCCCCGTCGCCGCGCGCGGGCTGCACCCATCTGGCTTCGCCGAGGTGCTGGTGCACCGGCCCGAGGAGCTCGAAGCGCTCGACGGCAAGCTGGAAGCGGCACGGGTCGCCGCCACCGTCGGCGACCGCAAGCGCGAAGCGATTGAGGCGCGCGCCGCCGAGCTGGAAATCCGCGTGCTCAACAGCCGCGGCTACGATGATGATGACGCCGCGGAAGAGGACGAGGAATGAATCTCGCCTACCAGCGCCGCGTCGCCGCCCGTCTGCTCAAGTGCGGGCTCGACCGGGTCTGGGTTGACGACCGCGCCGAAATCCAAGAGCGCATCGGCGAAGCGGTCACCCGCGACGACGTGCGGCACCTGATTGTCCAGAAGTTCATCCGCAAGCACCAGAAGAAGGGCATCTCCCGCGGTCGCGCACGCCACCGCGACGCGCAGCGTGCCAAGGGGCGGCAGCGCGGGCACGGCTCGCGCCGCGGCCACGGCAAGGCGCGCACGCCGAAGAAGGAAGCGTGGATGACGCGCATCCGTGCGCTGCGCGACGAACTGCGTGGCCTGCGGGTAGCGGGCACGCTCACCGCATCGCAATATCGCCACTACTACCGCCGCGCCAAGGGCGGGATGTACAACTCGCGGGCGCATCTGCGCTCGCACATGCAGACCGATGGCATCGAGGTGAAACAATGAGGCAATTCCGCCGGCGCCGCGAAGGCGCGACCGATTACCGCAAGCGGCTGGCGCTGCTCAAGTCGGGAGAGGCGCGCGCAGTCGTGCGCGTCACCAACCGGCAGGTGCTCATCCAGCTAATCCGCTTCGCGAAACAGGGCGATGAGGTTGTCGCCGCAGTCAGCTCGCAGCAGCTGGGTGCGCTGGGCTGGAAAGGCTCCGGCACCAGCATCCCCGCCGCCTACCTGTCGGGGCTGCTCGCAGCGCGTAACGCACAAGCTGCGGGCGAGACGCGAGCGGTGCTCGACATCGGCCGCGTCACCCCCACCCCGGGCGGTCGCGTCTTCGCGGTGCTCAAGGGGCTGGTCGATGGCGGACTCGAAGTCCCGCACTCGGATACCCTTTACCCGGGCGAGGAGCGCATCCGCGGCGAACACATTTCCAAGGCGACCGCCAAACAGGTCGAGAAGGTCTCTGCCGCTATCAAGGAGGCGAAGGCGTGAGCCCGCCCCCGGTGCGCAGGACCAGCACCAGCCCGCCACCGCGTGGCGGCCCCCGGGCTGGCGGCCCACCCCGCGGTGGACCTCAGCGCGGCGGTCCCCCCCGCCGGGGTGGACCGCCGCGTGACCGCGGACCGCGGCTGACGCCGGCGCAGCAGCGCCGCAAGGCGGCTTCCGAGCGCGTCGATGCGTGGAAGCCAAAGACCGAGCTGGGGCGCAAGGTCGTCGCTGGCGAAATTACTACAATTCACGAGGCGCTGACGTCGGGCCTGCCACTGCGCGAGCCCGAAATCGTCGATATCCTGCTGCCCGACCTGAAGGAGGAGGTTATCGACATCCACATGGTCCAGCGCATGTCCGATTCGGGGCGCAGGGTGCGCTTCGCCGTTACGACCATGGTCGGCAACGGTGACGGCTGCGTCGGGCTGGGTCGCGTCTCGGGCAAGCTGGTGCGGCCGACCATCCAGAAATCCATGGACCGCGCCAAGCAGAACCTGATTGAAATCCGGCGCGGAAGCGGTTCCTGGGAGTGCTCGACCGCGGTGCCGAACTCGCTGCCGTTTACCGTCGCGGGCCGCACAGGCTCGACGCGCGTGACGCTCAAACCGGCGCCGCCCGGCGTGGGATTGGTGACCAACGACGTCGGGCGCATCATGCTCCGCATGGCGGGCGTCCAGGACATCTGGTCGTTCAGCAAGGGGCAGACGCAGACCATTTACAATTACGCCAGCGCGATGTTCAAGGCGCTCGAGAAGACCGCCAGCGCGAAGCTGCTGCCGGGCCAGGAAGAGGCGCACAACATGCTACTGGGGGCGGCGCCCGCATGACCTGGGCCGTCGTCCGCGTGCGCGGGCCGATTAACGTCAAGCCCAAGGCGCGCGAAACAATGCGGTTGCTGCGGCTGAACCGGGTCAATCACTGCGTGATGGTCCCCGAAGACGCCACCCATCTCGGGATGCTGCGACAAGTGAAGGATTACGTCACTTGGGGCGAAGCCGACGCCGAGACCGCCGAGCTGCTGCTGGGCGACGCCGGAATGCTGGGCGGGCGCAAGCCGCTCGACAAGGCGGCGCTCAAGGAGGGCGGCTTCACGACGGTGAAAGCGTTCGCGAAGAAGGTGGCTGCCGGCAAGGCGCGGCTGCGCGACGTTCCGGGCCTGAAACCGGTGCTGCGGCTCCATCCGCCCCGCAAGGGGTGGGAAGGCATCAAGCGCTCTTTCACCGAAGGCGGCGCGCTGGGCTACCGCGGCGACGCCATCAACGCCCTGTTGAGGAGGATGACTCGTGGCGACGCGTAAGTCCATGCGACGCGGCCGCACCCGCGGACGCGGCCACAAGAAAGGGCGTGGCGCCGGCCTGCGTGGTGGGCGCGGCAACGCTGGCTCGCACAAGACCAAGCGGGTGATGTACGAGCGCGTCGGACGCGTCTGGGGCCGTTCCGGCTTCACACGGCCACCGGCGGTCGTCGCCGCCAGCGCGGTGCTGAACCTGAAGCTGCTCGAAGAATCGCTCGACCGCTGGGTCACCGACGGCAGCGCGACGCAGAAAGGGAAACAGTTCTCCGTCAACTTGGGGCCACTGGGCTTCGACAAACTGCTCTCGACCGGCGACCTGAGCCGCCCCTGCACGATTACCGTAAGCGCTGCCTCCGCCCGCGCCATCCAGAAGGTGGAAGCTGCTGGCGGAGAGGTGCAGCTTGGCTGATTCGATACCGCGCGAGCCGTCGAGGGCCTTCGGCCCCTGTATCGCGGTAATCCTGTTCTACTTGCTCTGGTTCCGCTGGAAAGACCCCAGCACTGAGGCGGCGCTGCTGATGGGGGGCGGCATGGCCATCCTGGCCTGGCTCACCTACATGGCCTCCTCGTATTCTGGCGAAGGGTCGAAGCTGCACGGGCTGGCGCCGATTATCGAGCGCATGCCGAGCATCACCAAGCCGGACGGCCACGTTCATTTCCGGACCAAGATGACCTGGACGCTTGGCATCCTGCTTCTCTACTTCGCGCTGACCAACGTCACGATGTACGGGCTCGGCCCCGACACCGTCGACCTGTTCGTCCAGTACCGCGCCATCCTTGCCGGGGCATCAGGGAGCCTGATGCATCTCGGTATCGGGCCGATTGTGACCGGCTCGATTATCATGCAGCTTTTCACCGGCGCCAAGATTATCAACCTCAACCTGCAGGACACCAAGGACAAGGCGATCTACCAGGGCACCCAGAAGGTGCTGGTAGTGGTGATGATTTTCGTCGAATCCATCCCGCAGGTCTTCGGCTTCCTCGAACCGAGCGTGGGTGTCGTCGGCGAACTCGGCCTTACGTGGGCCCGCATGGCGATTATCACCCAATTAATTATTGGCTCATACCTCGTATTCCTGATGGATGAAGTGGTCTCCAAGTGGGGCATCGGCAGCGGTATTTCGCTCTTCATCGCCGCCGGCGTCAGTCAGGCAATCTTCACCGGCACCCTGAACTGGGAGCCGGCACCCGGAGCGACCGACCCCAACTCGCCACCGACCGGGACCATCCCGATGGTCATCTGGACCATCATGAACTCCTCGTCGCGCGAGCTGATGCAGGGCGGCTACGAGGCGATGCTGCTGGCGCCGCCCAATCCAGTCGTCGCGCTGGTCGGGACGCTCATCGTGTTTTTCGTCGTGGTATATGTCGAATCGTCGCGCATCGAGCTGCCACTGGCACACGGACGCGTCCGCGGCGCGCGCGGACGCTACCCCATCCGGCTGATTTACGCCAGCGTCATCCCGGTAATTCTGGTATCGGCGCTGCTTGCCAACGTCAACATGTTCGCGATGCTATTCTGGTCGCACCCGACGATGTCCAAATGGCCGATTGTCGGGCATAACTGGATGATTGGTGCCTTCGACGTCAGCCAAGGCAACCCGGTCCCGACCATGGGTGCTGCCTACTACCTGAACCGGGTCAACGGCATACAGGACTGGTTCCTGCCGCTGGCGAGCCCCAAGTACGAGAGCTACATGACCATCGGCGGCGTGAGCCACGAACCGTACCAGCTGCTGTTGCATGTCATCGTCTACATGGGCGTCATGATACTGGGCTCAATGATGTTCGCCAAGTTCTGGATTGAGACCACCAACATGGGGGCGCAGGGGGTCGCCAAGCAAATCCAGGGCTCGGGGATGCAAATCCCCGGCTTCCGGCGGGACCCGCGTATCGTTGAGAAAGTGCTCGAGCGGTACATCCCGACGGTGACCGTCTTCAGCGGCGCGATGGTGGGGCTGCTGGCTGCCGGCGGCGACATGATTGGCACGACGGGGCAGTCCTCCGGGACGGGGGTGTTGCTGACGGTCGGCATCATGATCCGCATGTACGAGCAAATCGGCAAGGAGCAGATGATGGAAATGCATCCGGTCCTGCGACAGTTCTTCGGCGAGGAGTGATGGCGCGCGTCATCGGCGGCTCGACCATCGGTGAGGGTTGCTTTCTGGACCGGGACGTCGTCATCGGCTACCCGTCAGGCGACGAGCTGCCGCTACTCGACGGCGACCGCGAAGCGGAAATCGCGGGCGCGACCGTCGGCGACGATTGCACACTGCGTGCGGGAACGCTCTACTCGCGTGCGCGGCTCGGCAACGGCGTGCGCAGCGGCCACGGCTGGCTGGTGCGCGAGGACTCCACCGTCGGCGACGGTTGCCTAATTGGCACGGGCGTCACCATCGACGACGACTGCCGTGTCGGCAACCACTGCAGCTTGCAAACCGGCGTCTACATCCCCACCGGCTCGCGCATCGGTGACCGCTGCTTCCTTGGCCCTAACGCAACGCTCACCAATGACCGCACCCCGCTGCGGACCGACTACCGGCTCGAGGGCGTTACGCTCGGCGACGACGTCACCGTCGGCGCCAATGCGACGCTGATGCCGGGCATCAGCGTCGGCGAAGGAGCGTTCATCGCCGGCGGCGCGGTCGTGACGCGCGACGTCCCCGCCTGGAAGATGGCGGTCGGCGTCCCGGCGCGGATTGTGGATTTGCCGGAAAACCTGAAGAAGCCCAACCGGCTCGGTGAGTGATGGGCGTC
>PSPB01000044.1 GCA_003193815.1 Methanobacteriota archaeon | reverse complement strand
TCCTCCAGCGGCAGCTGCGCCTCCCACTTCTCGACCTGCGGCAGCGACGCCGCAGTGGCCGGCTTCTCGGGGACGATGGTGCAGCAGAGGCTGGGAAGGGTCGAGATGTCGAAGGTCCCCGCCTGGCGCGCGACGCGCTCGATTTCGACCTTGTCGTGGCCAATCAATGGCCGCAGGATAGGAACATCGCAGACCTCATCAATCACCGCCAAGTTGGGGAGCGTCTGCGACGCAACCTGCCCCAGCGACTCGCCGTTGATAATCGCGTCGGCGCCGACCTGCTTTGCCAGCGCGGCGGCGGTGCGATACATCATCCTGCGGCAGAGCAGGCATTGCAGGTGGCGGTCGGTGTTGCGCGCAATCTTCACCTGGCTGGGACCGTGCGGAGCCATCCAGAGCGGGATGCCGAGGTGTTTCGCCAGCGCCCGGGTCTTGTCGGTTTCGCGGTCGTCGGTGAAGGGGCGGTTGTCCATGTGCAGTCCGACCAGCTCCCAGCCCTGCTGCTGGAGCATGTGTGCCGCGGTGGGGGAGTCAATGCCCCCGCTGAGCATGATGATGGCTTTCACACTGTACGCTAACATGCGTGGTTAAAATAGGTTCCTTTTTGCAGGGCAATGGCAACGTGGGGCGCACAGCACCGCCGGTTCGAAAACCTGATGCGGTACCGCATCCGCGATATCCTGCTGGTTTCGAGCCCCTACGACTACTTCACGCTCGAGGAAGGAGGATGGCCGGCTCAACGAGCTGCTGCTGGTCGATTACCAGCAGCTCAACCTCTCCTACGCGCCGCGCATCACCCACGCCGCGACCGGTGAGCGGGCGCTCGACTTGCTGAAGGAACGGCCGTTTGACCTCGTAATCACGATGGCACGCGTCGGCGAGATGGCAGTGCACGTCTTCGGCCGCCGCTCCAAGGAAATCCAGCCCCGAATCCCGGTCGTGCTGCTGGCGTACAACACGCGTGAGCTGGCATTGTTCCACGAGGGCGACGCGATTGACCGCATCTTCGTCTGGTCGGGCGACGCGCGGGTGCTGCTCGCCATCATCAAGCTGGTCGAGGATTTGCGCAACGTCGACCATGACACCCGCGCTGGCGAGGCGCAGGTGCTCATCCTCGTCGAGGACTCGCCCCGCTTCTATTCGCTCTTCCTGCCGCAGCTCTATTCCGAGCTGATGAAGCAGACCGGGAGCCTGATGGCAGGTGGTCTCTCGCTGCACCACAAGCTGCTGCGGATGCGCGCCCGCGCCAAAATTCTTCTCGCGACCGACATGGAGCAGGCGCAGGAGCTGTACGGCCGCTACGCGCCGTTCTTGCTGGGGGTTATCAGCGACGCCGGCTTCCCGAGCGAGGGGAGCCACGACCCGCAGGCGGGGAAGAAGTTCGTCGCGCAGGTGCAGCGCGAAAGCCCAGACGCGGCGGTGATGATGCAGTCGTCGCTGCCGGAGAACCGCAAGGTGGCCGCGAAGCTGGGAGTCGAGTTCATCGACAAGGCAGATCAGTCGCTGCTGAAGGGCTTGCGCAGCTTCATGCGCGCCAGCCTCGGCTTCGGCGACTTCGTTTTCCGGTTGCCCGACGGCGAGGAGGTGGGGCACGCGCAGGACATCGCAGAGATGCGCAAGCTGCTGCCCGACGTGCCGGGCGAGTCGCTGCGCTACCACGCCGCGCGCCATGGTTTTTCCAAGTGGTTCCGCGCGCGCACCGAGTTTGACCTAGCCGCCAGCCTGCGGCCGCACGTCGTCACCGAGTTCACCGACAACGAGCAGCTGCGGCAGTTCTTGCTCGACGCCTTGCGGGCGTTCGAGAAGCAGCGGCGGCAGGCCGAGGTGGCCGACTACTCGTTGCAAGCCCTCGAGGCGGGGAGCGACTTCGTGCGGCTCGGCGGAGGGTCGCTAGGCGGCAAGGGGCGCTCGCTGGCATATTTTCACGCACTGCTGCCGACGCTCAACCTCGAGGAGTTTGGCAACATCGAAGTCTGCATCCCGTGCACGGCGGTCGTTGGCACGAAGGTCTTCGACGAGTTCCTCGAGTCGAACGAGCTGGGCGAAATGGCCTACTCGGATACTTCGGAGCTGGACGACGATGCTTTGGCAGAGGCGTTCCTCGAGGCGCGCTTTCCGGAGTCAATCTATGACGACCTGAAGACCTTCGTGGAGCAGGTGGAATACCCGCTCGCCGTCAGGTCATCCAGCCTGCTGGAGGACTCGCAGCACCAGCCGTTTGCCGGGGTCTACGAGACCTATATGCTGAGCAATAACCATCCTGATCCCAAGCTGCGGCTCCAGCACCTCTGCGACGCCATCAAGCTGGTCTACGCCTCCACTTTCTACCGGGCGTCGAAGGCGTATATCGCCGCGACGCCCAACCGCATCGAGGAAGAAAAGATGGGGGTAGTCATCCAGGAAATGGCGGGGCTCCCGCACGGCGATGCGTTCTACCCTACCTTCGCGGGCGTGGCACGGTCGCGCAACTTCTATCCGCTCGGCGATGCCGCGCCAGAGGATGGCGTCGTCGCCGTCGCGCTCGGCCTCGGCAAGGCGGTGGTCGAGGGCGAGAAGATGTTCCGCTTCTCGCCGGCGCACCCGCGGCAGCAGTTCCAGTTCGCATCGACCGAGGATTACCTGCGGTCGTCGCAACGGCAGTTCTGGGCGCTCGACCTCTCGAAGCAGCAGGAGCGGCCGACACGTGCCGCCGAAGCGAGCCTCGTGCAGCTGGACCTGGCGCGCGCCGAAACGGACCGGCAGCTGCACCCCATCGGGTCGGTCTATTCGGCCGAGAATGACGCCATCTACGATGGACTGGCGCGCGCCGGCGTACGGCTGGTGACCTTCGCCGGCGTTACCAAGCAGGCGCAGTTCCCGCTCTCCGGGCTGACGCAGCTCTTCCTCGCGCAGGCCGAGAAGGGAATGGGCGGCCCCGTGGAAATCGAGTTCGCCGTCATCATCGCCCCCGGCGTCCGCCGCTACGCGTTCCTGCAGGCGCGGCCGCTGGTGTGGGAGTCGGTCGACGTCGAGGTGGACCTCGATAGCGTCGAGGGGGCGCTCTGCACTTCATCGCAGGCGCTCGGCAATGGTGTCATCCAGGAGATACGTGACATCATCTACATCCACCCAGACCGGCTCGACCGCGCCGAGACGCGCGAAGCCGCGCAAATCATCGAGAAGCTGAACCGCAAGCTGGCGCGCGCGGGCTGCCCCTACCTGCTCATCGGCCCCGGTCGCTGGGGTTCCTCCGACCCGTGGCTTGGCATCCCGGTAAACTGGGCGCAGATTTCGGGCGCTCGCACCATCATCGAGTGCCAGCTGGCAGACCCGAGTGCCAGCTGGCAGACCTGCCGGTCGAGCCGAGCCAGGGTACGCACTTCTTCCAGAACATTGTCTCGTTCAGCGTCGGCTACCTTACCGCCCCGCACAGCGCTATCGACTGGAACTGGCTCGAGGCGCAGAAGCCGGCCACTAAAGACGGGCCGGTGCGCCACCTGAAGTTGAAACAGCCACTGCAGGTGCTGCTCGATGGGAGAACCGGCAAGGGAGCGGTACTGCCGGGGCGCGACTGAGGACTACGCTTCCCAGTAGATTACATCCATCCAGAGGGTGTATTCCGGGTCCGCACCCCATGAGCGCTGGTGGACCACTTCGACGGTCCAGTCTCCGAGTTCGCCTTCCTCGTCGAACCACTGATTGTGGGTCGAATTGTGGTATTCGAGCAGGATTGTGTTGACCTGCTCCGCCTGCGACGTATCGTGCGTTTCGTTGCGCGCGACCTCCTCGCCAGTCAGGTTGTAGAGGTAGAGGTCGAGGTCCGCCCCGTGCGAGCCGCCAGCGTCGTATTCCAGCCGCAGTTGGATATAGCGCAGGTTGCCGCCGGCGTAGAGCCCGAGGTCGTTGACCGGCAGGTCGTGCTCGTGGGTGCCGGAGCCGATGACGCGCGTGTCGGTGTTGTTGTAGTTGATGTAGAGCCGCACCGGCTCATTCGCCTCGTCGGTCTCGCCGAGCGAGTCGGTGATGCGCAGCGCGATGACAAAGACGCCCGACTCGAACTCGCGGGTCGCCTTGTCGCTGTCGCCCTCTTCGTCAGCCGCGAAGCCGACGCTCGAGTCGTACGAGAAATCCCATTCGTATTTCGTGATGCTGCCTTCGGCAGTCGAGTCAGCCGCGCTGAAGTCGACCTCGACCGGCTGCCCGGGGCGGTAGGTCGCCTCGTTTTCGTCGTTGGTGGTAATGATGGCGCGCAGCGAGGTCGATTCGTCCTTGATGGTGACGGTGACCGTCGCGGTATCCTCGGCGCCGTCGACATCTCGCACCGTGAGCGTCGCGGTGTAGCCGCCCTCGTCGGGATAGGCGTGTGAGGCGCGCCCGTTGTTGTTGACGTCGCCGATTATCATCTCGTCGTGCTGGTCGTTGCGGTCGAAGTCCCAGAAGTATTCCAGGTATGCCCCGTCGGGGTCGCGCGAGCCGGCGCCGGTGAACCAGATTTCGGCGTCCGGCGCGAAGGTGCGGCCGCCGCCTTCGGTATCGGCTTTCGCCTTCGGGGTCTGGTTCGCCTCGCCGTCGTCCGGGTGGAGGCAGCCTGACGCCAGCAGCAGCAGCCCGATGAGCAGCGCGAAGTGTCGCATCGCGCCGCAGGGGGCTGACCCCGGTATAATTACTTTGTGCAGCCGGAGGCTGGCGTAATCGCGCCTTTAAAAACCTTTTTTGAATTTGCATTATATAGTACGCCCTGCTCCAGCGAGACATGGGTTCCGGAAGTGGCAGGAAGTCGCAGGCGGAGTCGGAGGAGGATTACAGGAAGTGGAAGGAAGGCGACGGCCACACCGCGCACATGCATGAGTACCTCGGGAAAGATTCCGGACGTTACAGCCTTCGCTTTGGAAGCGGGTTTCCGTTCTTCGAACAATGGAAACTGAAGCTTGGAATTTCAGCAATGTATACCGGGATGTTACTGATTCCCTATTTCAGCTACTGGTTATGGTTTGTTCTCCTGCCGCCCCTGACATTCATGCCGGGAGCACCTTCCATCTTGCGCGGAATGTTCGCCGGCGACTGGGATATCAATGGCATCTTCGGCAAATGGGTATTTTTTGACGAGGTTGGTCCCCCGGCACTGTTCGTCCCGTCGCTTTTCGGAGCCCTGTTCTTTCTGGGTTATTTCTATATCCTGAACAATATATTCATCCCGAAATACAAGCCGAAACAGCACCTGGTTCTCTCCCTGCTCTGGATCCTCTCCTTCCTTCGCTTCGCCTTCGGGTGGTGACATTATCGAGCCGGCAACAGTGTCAGCTCCCGATGATGAAGCGCAGCCCGTGAAGCAGGAGCGGCGCTACGACGTCGACTGGCTGCGCGTCATCCTTTTCGGATTACTCCTGCCCTTCCATGTAGCGATTGGGGTGTATGTCGATGCATATGATTTTGTTTTACCGGATTATGAGGAGGATGAGGACAAAAGTCGCGACAGTTTAGATCAGGAAGCTGGAGAGGATGCAGCAAATGTCTATACGTCTCTGGGAACGGGAGTCTTGGGATGGATGCACGAATGGCGTATTGCGGCCCTCTTCATGATTAGTGGAATGGGCACTGCGTTTGCCTTCAAACGGAGAACATGGAAGATATTTTTGAAGGAGAGGACCAAACGTTTGCTGATACCTATGATTGCCGGAATTTGGACCATTACTCCGATAACATGGATGATTGTCTTACGCTACTTCCCAGGCAGTATCCTGGAAGGTATGGCCGCATTCCTTGGTTTTGGAATTATCATGACTTTCATGATGATAATTCCATTGCTTTGCAGACTCCTGGCTCTTGGACATTTGTGGTTTATATGGAGTCTTTTGCAATATTCCATAATTCTAATTCCAATATTCTCGATTGTCAGAAACAATCCAGATGGGCGAATCTTCCGGGCAATTAAGGGGGTTTTTAAGATGCCATTCAGAATGGGGCCTCTGTTGATTTTGCCACTGCTTCTCACGATCTCCGATTTGCTTTTCAAGCCCTTGATGGGAGAAGCTATTGGTTTTGGCTATGAATGGCCCTGGTACCTATTAACATTCCTGTTCGGTTACATGTTCATAATTGCCAAGAATCAATACTTCGAATTCATAGATAATTCGAGAATACAAATAACCATTGCAACCGTAATATTCACTATAGCTTTCTTCTGGATGAGGGTGGAGGAAAAAAAAACCGGAATCCCGTACATAGGTGGCGGCTGGGTTGAAAACAATGATTTCTATCACACCAACATGACAATTATATCCTGCTTTGTGACCAGTTTTCACACCTGGTTTTGGTGTCTAGCCATATTTTCCTGGGGTGCCTTTTTGCTTAACCGCCCGAGTTCGCATCTTGCTTACTTGAATCGAGGCGTCTATCCATTCTACATAATCCACCAGCCTTTGGTTTACATCGGCCTATTCTTCTTGTTGAGGGAGGGTTATTCTGATATGACGGTATTCCTTCTGACCATGGCTCTGGTCGTGTTAGGATGCTGGATTTTCTTCGAGGCAATGAAACGTAATTGGGTCACACGAATGATGTATGGAATCAAAGAACACCCAAAGAAAATTGCGCAAGTTCAAGACGATACGGAAAACCCCCCTGTCGTCTGACGATAAGATGGTGCAGGCGCCGGGACTCGAACCCGGGTAGGTGGCTTGGAAGGCCACAGTCATACCACTAGACCACGCCTGCTTCAGGTGAGTTTCAGCTGTGTCTGGCAGCCGGGGCAGGCGACCGTCAGCGGCCGCCGCGTATCGGCTATCTTCATCTGCGTCTGGCAGCCGGGGCAGCTAATCGTCACCGGCCCGGCCGGTGGCGGCGCTGCCGGGGCGGCTGCTGGTGCGGCGGCCGGAGGCGGTGCGGGCGCAGCCGGTGGGGCTGCGCCCGCGGTCGCCTGTAGCGTCAGCGGCGTCGCGCAGGTGGGACACTTGACAGTCAGCGGCCGTGTCGGGTCGGCAATCTGCAGCTGCGTCTGGCAGCCGGGACATGCCACTGTTACGGGACCGGCAGCCGCGGCCGGCGGAGGCGCTGGTGCCGCGGGCGCAGTCGCCGGCGGAGCAGCGGCTGCGCCCGTGTCGACGCCCCCCCACTCGTCGGAATAGGCACCGTCCGGCGCCCCCTCTTCACCTCCCGTTTTCTTCGAACGCTGCGTCAGGAAGAAGAGTGACGAGGCGCCGAGGCCGATGAGCAGCACGGTCCCGACCAGCACCTCGATGGGTATCGGCAGTTCCTTCTCCTCGCCGACGTTGATGGTTCCGCTACCGCCGCCGCCACCGCTGATTGCGGCGACACGGAAATTCAGCTCGACGTTATCCTTCTCGAGACCGTCACCGCCAGAGCTGGCGGTAATCCTGAGCGTCGTGAAGTCGCCTTCCGAGTCGGGCGGCGCCTTGACCGAGACGTAGACCTTCTTGGTCTCTCCCGCGGCGAAGTATTTCCAGCTCGAGCCGCCCGCAATGTTCAGGTCCCAGTCGTCGCCGCCGGTAGTCCATTCCGCCTCCAGCAGCACCTCGTCGCTCACCTTGGCGGTATTGGTCAGCTCGAGGAACGCCGAGAGGAAAATCTCGGTTCCGACATTGACGTCGAATTCGCTGATTTCGAGCGGCTCGAACCGCAGGTCATAATCGCCCTCGACCCGCACGTCGATTTCAGTCTCAGCCGGTTCGCCGCTGCCGACGTACGCCTTGACGATAATCGTCACGACGTCGTTGGCGTTGGCGTCGCTCGCAATCGTAATCCGTGCCCGGGCGGTAACGGTCCCGAAGCCATCGATGGTGTTATCGTTCGAGGCGTCGGTGAAGTCCCAGTTGCTGGGCTTGTTCTCGATAGTGCCCATGTACCAGTCCTTCTTTTCGAGCGTGAAAATGACCTCCTCCGACCACTTGTTGGTCACGGTGAAGTCGAAAGTTACCATTGCGCCCGGCTCGCCGCTTTTCTCGCTCGTGACCGGGTCGAGCAGCACGCCTTCGAAGACGCGAATGTAGACCGTCGAATCCATCTCGCCGGTCGTCGGCCGGTTGACCGAAGTGGCGCCAATCGTGATGGACTCGCTGTCGCCATAGTCGACGTCGGAGTCCGTCTCGATGACCAGCCCGACCAGTTCGCTCGCGCCGGGGTCAAGGGTGACCTGCTCGGTGTCGAGCGTGTAGTCCCAGTCGCCGCCGCCAACGTCCAGGTTGAAGGTGTCCTGTCGGTTGCCGGTGTTCTGCACCTGTAGCGTGTAGCTCGCCTCGCTATCGACATCGACCGAGAGGTCGGTCGAGGACGAGTCGGAAACGGAAACGGTCACGCCGCGCTTCTCGTTGACGTGAATCGTCAGGTTGAGGTAGCGATTCTGCTGGTCGGGGTCGACCGTGGTGTCCTTGTCGTGCGCGCGCAGGCTGATGGGCCAGTTTCCGTAGAGCGCGTTCGGGTTGGCCTCGATCGTGAGTTGGATGCCGCCCATTTCTGAGTTGTCGGCGACGCTGACCACAATCTTGGTCGGGTTCCCGCTCAGCTCTTCCTGCCCGTTGTGGGTCCAGTATACTTTCAGCCCTTCGCTGTTCAGGTCGCTCGCGTTCAGCACCTCCAGCTCGAAGTCGCGTGGGTCGTCGTTCTCGTTCATAATCCGCACAGTCATGTTCTGGAATTGCCCGGCATCAACCTCGGCGTAGCCGTCGTTAGGGTCTTCGGTATTCAGCTGGAAAACTGAGTCGGACGCGCTCGCTTGCGGCGCGAGGGCGGCGGCTGCGCAAAGCAATGACAGGAACAGCAGGATACGCTTCATGGCCGGAGGGGCTCCCACACACCCATTCATATAACTGTTCCGCAAGTTTACCCCTCGAATGGAGG
>PSPB01000043.1 GCA_003193815.1 Methanobacteriota archaeon | reverse complement strand
CTCGAACATCTGCTCGAACGAGTCCCACAGGTAGAGCATCGGCTGATATTTCGTGACGTCGTAGGGGCGCGTCTCGATTTCCTCGAAATCAGGGGTACGGTACTCGATTTCGGGGTCGCAGACGCACGCGTCCTCCTTGCCGCAGGCGGCGCCGGCGGTACAGGCGTGCTCGATTTCCCCGAACGAGGAGAGCATCCCCGGCCCGAACGCCTTGATGTCGCCATTTTCGCGGCAGGCGCCAAACTCCATCACGAACCAGAAGACGGTGCCAAGCCGCGTAATCGCGGCTTCCGACTGTGTGCGCATGTCCGCCTCGCCAAAGAGGGTGTTCAGCTCAGCCCACTCGGGAACGGCGAGCATCGCGGTGTGGCCCACCAGCTCGTGCACCACGTCCGGCTCGGGAGTGTAGAATGGATGTGAAGAATGGCGGATGTACTGCGTCGAAAGGAACACCTTGTTTGCCAGCGCGGTGTGGAATGTCTTGGGGTGGACCAGTCCCCCGACAGGCTCCTGTCGGAAGCCGGTGAGCGGCTGCAATCGCTCCGAAATCCACTGCAACTGCGGGATGCGGTCGCTCGGCAGGTCGAGCTGCGCAGCGTGCTTTAGGTACTGCCGGCAAGCGTACTTCTGGTGCATCGGCTGCATGCGCTCCATGATGGCGGCCCATACACCGTGTTCCTCGTCACTGTAGGGCGCCTCCGGGATTTTCTGCGTACGGCGCTCGGCCATCGACATCTCGTTCCACTCGATGGCGATTTTCGCGATTTCGTTGCGCCGCTCGCGGTAGCCCTCGTCCTGAAAGCCGGGATGGTCCGGGTCGAGTTCCACGAAGACGTTGCCGCCGACGATGCGTACCGCCGAGTTGGCCTCGTCCGTCTCTTCGTTCACGCCAGTTTCGGGGTTATGCATCGGGCTTCACCTGCCCCGCCCCACCGGCGAAGGCAGTAAAACCTGTCGGTTGGCTCCCGCAGTTACAATGGATTCCCCGCAAGGCGAGGAGCGGACGCTGCGCATCATCATGCTGCTGGCGCTTGTCGGCCTCGCGGACTCGCTCTACCTGAGCTACCTGCATTACCTCGTCGCCGGCGGCGGCGGCTGCCCGACACAAGACCTGCCGGGGCTCGATTGCGGCGTGGTGCTGGCGAGCGCGCAGGCGACCCTGCTAGGGATTCCGGTAGCGTGGCTGGGGGTGCTCGGCTTCCTGTTCATCGGGGGGCTGGCGCTCGACCGCTTCCTGAACCTCGACCGGGAGCGCACGCTGCTCAACCGGCGGCTGTTGCCGCTGGTCGGCCTCGGCGGCTGCGCCTTCGGCGCCTGGCTAACTTACGCCGAGGCTTTTATCATCCACCAGTGGTGCCCGTTCTGCCTGCTGGCATTCGGGTTGATGCTGGCGATGACGGGAGTCGCGCTGCGCACCTATGCGGATGACCTGCGGGCAATGCTCGGGAAATAGATGGCGTCAAAACGGAGACGGAAGCAGCAGCAGAAGGAGGGGCGCAAGCTGGAGCACCGCATGGACCAGCGACGCGAGGCGTTCAACGACATAGCACTCAAGCTGGCGGCGACGCTGGTGGTGGTGCTGGTCGCCGCGGGGGCAATCTGGTACCTAGTCTACTACGAGCCCGGGCCCGACATCGCCGAACCGTGGCGGCTGCAGGACAGCGATAACCCCGAACACTACCACGAGTCGGCTGACTACTACGAGTCCGACCGGCCGACATTGCTCGAGTTCTTCCAGACCGGTTGTCCGCACTGCAATAACCAGGTGCCGACGATGAAGGACATCCACAGCGACTACCTCGGACGGATAGACCTGCTCGCAATCGGCGGCTTCCAGCTGGGCGGGAGGGTTGACAATCTGGCGGACCTGCGCGACTTCAAGTCGGAACACCAGACGTACTGGCCGCACCTCTACGACTCCACGGGCGAGCTGATGAGCGACTACGGCTTCAGCAGCTACCCCTCGTTCGCGCTGGTCGTCGACGGGCAGGTCGTCTGGAGCGGGAGCGGCGAAATCTCGTACGACAGCCTGGCGGGAGTGCTCGACCAGTACGTCGAGCCGGAAGAGTAGCGCCAAAGCGCCAAATAGCGGCGGCCGCTCCAGCACTGATGTTGCTCGAGTTCAGCGAAACCGGGGTCGTGCTCCTCTCGCAGGAGTGGGGCTGGCTCGACATCATCCGCATGCTGGTCTCCGCTTTCCTCGCCGCCATCTACCTGCAATCGGGGATTGACAAAATCGTCGACCGGCAGGGGAACCTCGATTTCATGGGCGAGCACTTCTCCGGGACCATACTCGCCGGCAGCTTCCACTACGGGCTGGCGGTCGTCACCGTCACCGAACTGCTGGCTGGCGCGCTCTCGGCGGCCGGCGTGGCGTGGCTGCTGCTGGGGTGGGGGATTGTGCCGGGAATTGTCGGCGCGCTCTTCGCTGCCGTTTCGTCGTGCATCCTGATGGCGGGCCAGCGGCTCGCGAAGGACTACATCGGTGCGACCGCACTGGTGCCTTATTTTCTGGTCGCGATTATCGGGCTCTATCTCTACCAGACGTAGGCAGGTTCAGAAGCCACAGATGGTTGCTATGTCATCGGTCGCGCCAGGGCTGGTGAGACCTATGGCAACGAATAGCACAATCAGGAAAAATATCGGTACTGCCCCCGTGCGTCGTGCCAGTGGCGGGTCCCAGCGCAAGTGCATGAAGAAAGAGGCAATGAACCACACCTTGACAAAGGCTATGGAGAAGAGGACGAACATAGTGGCGCCGAAGCTGAATTCCTGCAGGATGGCCATGACCTCGAGGACAGTGAAGAATACCAGCCAGCCGAAGACCGCCATGAAACCGCTCGCGTAGCCGGGGAATTCGTGCTTGTCGTGCGCTTCTTCCTCAACGGCCTCTTCTTCGGGCGCTTCGGTGTCAGGGTTTTCGTCGTCGCTCATGGTTCAGTACAGGTAGAGGAAGGGAAATACGAAGACCCACACGACATCAACGTAGTGCCAGTAGAGCCCGAAGAGCTCCAGGGTGTCATGGTACTCCGAGTTGTAGCCGCCGCGGTTGGCCTTGACAATCAGGTACGCCAGCGCGATAACGCCGACGAGGACGTGCGCCCCGTGGGTGCCGGTGGTAACGTAGAAAGTGCTCCCCTCGAGGCTGGTGTTAATCCAGAAACCATTCTCATACTTTGGCGCGATACAGTGGTGTGAGATGTCCTTTACTACGCAGTGTTCGCCCCAGAAGTGACCATTCTTCATCTCCCACCACTCGAAGCCCTTGATGACCAGGAACAGAATTCCCAGCAGGAAGGTGCACCCCAGGAAACGGGTGGTCGCCTTGTGGTCGTTCCGCTTCGCCGCGTAGAGCGCCAGCACCATCGTCAGGCTGCTCAGTAGCAGCGCCATCGTGTTGATAACGCCGAAGACAAGGTGCGAGCGAATGACGTCGGCGGCCGGCACCCAGTCCTCGCCGGCGGCGGCGCGGTAGCGCAGGTAGGCACTCAGCAGCGTGCCGAAGACCATCATCTCGGTCAACAGGAAAATCCAGGTCCCGAACTTGCGCGTTGAAAGCGTGGCGAAGGCGGGATGGTATGTCTCGATTTCCTCATTCTCCTCGGAGGTCATCGGGTAATATTCAGAGAGCCACATGATGAAGCCGGTCGTCAGCACGAACAGCCCTACCAGAAAAACGAACCAGAACGAGGGATAGCCATTCACCGCCAGCGTGAGGCCAAGCATGATGCCCATCAGCCCTATTGCCGAGACCAGCGGCGAGGCGGTGCCATGGTGTTCTGCGTGCTCCGCATCGCTCATGACGATACCGCCATGGATTTATCTCCAGTTTTTTCAGCCAGAATCTCGGAGCTGACTGACGAATCCAAGCTGTAGACAGTCCAGCCCCCACGACCGTTCTTGTATCTGACTTTGCCTATGATTCTTTTCTGGATGAGCCTCTGGACACTCTTCTTGGTCGATGGGACGGAGGTATTGCTGTACTCTGCAATATCTTTGATGGGCAGTTCCCCGGATTCGAAACCGCCCTGTTTCTCACATGAAGAGTATATAAATAATGTAATTTTCTTCTGAATACCTGACAGGCTTGAATACTTGTTGGCTGGCCCTGAACCGGCGTTTGAAGTGGGTGACTGTTCTGTCTCCAGTTTTCCGGAGGGGATGGATGCTGTCTGCGTCTCTACTTTTGGAACCTGTTCAGCGCTGGGAGCCAGAGTAGTCGCAGCTTCCTGTCTATCATCGATACCAGCCACCTGCAGCGTCGGAATCTCGATGAAGCTGTTGGGCGGCGGCGGTGAGGATGTGGTCCACTCCAGCGACCAGCCGCCCCACGGGTCGGCGCTCGCTTTCTCGCCGCCGTTCCATGAGCGCAGGATGTTCCAGACCAGCAATAGCTGAGCTGCGCCAAAGATGAAGGCTGAATAGGAGACGAATACATTCAGCTCCGCCAGCGCCGGGTCGTAGGTGGCGTAGCGGCGCGGCATCCCCATCATCCCCAGAATGTGCATCGGGTAGAATGCAGCGTGGAAAGTGATGAACGAGAGGATGAAATGCAGCGTGCCGATTTTCTCGTTCATGAAGCGGCCGGTCACCTTGGGGAACCAGTAATAGATGCCGGAGAAGAAGCCGAAAATCGTGCCGCCAATCAGCACGTAGTGGAAGTGCGCGACGATGAAATAGGTATCGTGCAGGTGGATATCCATCGGAATCGAGGCGACGACGATGCCGGTGATGCCCCCGATGGTGAAGGTTGCAATCGCCCCCAGCGAGAAGAGCATCGCCGCATTGGTGGTAATCGAACCCCCCATCAGCGTCGCCAGCCAGTTGAAAATCTTGACCCCGGTCGGCACCGCCACCAGCATTGTCGTCAGCATCACGATGAAGCGGAACAGCGGGTCGGTCCCGGCGGTGAACATGTGGTGGCCGTAGACAATAAACGAAATCAGCCCAATCGAGACCATGGCGTAAACCATGGATGTATAGCCGAAAATAGGGCGCCGCGCGAAAGTGGCGACTACGTCGGAGATTACGCCGAAGGCGGGGAGAATCAGGACGTAGACCTCGGGGTGGCCGAAATACCAGAAGAGGTGCTGCCACAATATAGGGTCGGCGCCCGCTTCCACCGAGAAGTAGAGGGTGCCAAAGGTACGGTCGGCGTAGAGCAGGATTAGCGCTATCGTGAATACTGGGATTGCGAGCAGCAGCAGGAACACCGCTACCGTAATCGACCAGGTGAAGAGCGGCATCCGCATCAGCGTCACGCCGGGCGCGCGCATGCGCATAATCATCGTCAAGAAGTTAATCGCAGTCAGCGTCGACGACGCCCCCAACATGATTTGCCCCGCAACCCACAGGTCGGTCCCAGGCGACGAGGCGCGCTCGCCCGACGAGTAGGGAGTGTAGCCGGTCCAGCCCACGTCGCCTGCGCCGCCAGCGAAGTAGCCAGCGTAGACCACCAGCGCACCGGTCGGCAGCAGCCAGAAACTGAGCGCGTTCAGCCGCGGGAAGGCGAGGTCGCGCGCGCCAATCTGCAGCGGCACCAGGTAGTTGGCGAAGCCGAAAATGATCGGCATCCCGGCCATGAAGACCATGGTCGTGCCGTGCATCGTAAAAGCGGAATTGAACTGGG
>PSPB01000042.1 GCA_003193815.1 Methanobacteriota archaeon | reverse complement strand
TGTGCAGTTGGTTAGCAAAGATTAGCGTCACGAATAGCAGCGGCATCAGCACCAGCGTAATCGGCGCTGCCAGCACGACCCAGTCAAGGTAGTCGATTTGCAGGCCATACTGCTGCAGGAAGCCGATGGCAATCACGTTCCGCGCCCCGCCGGAGGGTGTCGCGAGCCCGGCGATGGAGCAGCCGAAGGCGACCGCGAGGGTGAACGCGACCATCTCGCGCGGGTGGTCACGGATGGTGGTCTTGTCGATAACTGTCAGCACAATGGGGAGCATGATGGCCGCCACCGAGTGGTCGGGAATCACTGCCGCCATCAGCGTCGAGACGATGATTAACCCCCCGAGCAACCGGTAGGTCGAGGCGGTGAAAGGCGCCAGTAGCTTGCGGATAATCAGCGACTCGGCCCCCGAGGCCGAAATCCCCTGCGCGATAATCAGCGAGCCGAGAATCATGAACACCGCGTCGGACGCATACGGCGCGAAGGCGTCGTCGCGGCTGCGCAGCCCGAGCAGTACCAGCCCCGTGCCAGCCATCAGCGCCGTCACGGGAAGCGGGAAGACTTCGGAAACCCAGAGGTAGATGATGAGCAGGAAGAAGAGCAGGACGTGCCGGCCATCGGTCGGCAGCGTAGTGGTGAGCAGCAGCAGCCAGATTACGAACAGGATTACGCCGCCCGCGAGCAGCTTGCGGAAGGTCCGGTTGAGCCAGAGCCGGTAGGACAGCGTATGGCGTCGCGGCTGCATCCGCAGCCGCAACAGGTCGGCGCGGCGCCGGCGGTTATCCCGGTCGTCGCTCATCGCAGCACGCAGACCGGCCGGTGGGCGTCGAGCACCAGTTCGTGCAGCAGCGCCGCCGATACGGCGTCCTCGATGTCGGGCAGCACCACCAGCCGCACCCCTTCGGCAGCGATGGTGCGGTTGGTCGCCGCGAGGTTTCGCCGCCAGAGGCCGCGCAGCGGTGCAATCGTGGAGGTGACGTGGAACTCGCCGCCCAGCTTGCCGCGCAGTTCCTGCACCGCGTCGTCGAGCGCCGCGGCGGCGCCATGGATATCCTCGCCAAGGTGCAGCAGCTCCAGGTCGCAGCTGAAGGTGCGCGCCAGCTGCTCGACCAGCCCCATCGCCCGTTCCGGCAGCTGCGGACCGTCGAACACCACCAGCGCCGGCCCGCCCGGCCCCGGCAGCGGCTGTCCGTGCCGCACGACAAAGGCGTGGCACTGCACATCCTCGAGGATGCGCTCGACCTCCGAGCCGGTAAAGAAGCGCGTCAGCCGCGACCGGAATGGCCCCAGCACCAGCGTGTCGCCTGCCTGCTCCACGGCGACCATGTGCGCCAGCACAAGGTTGCGCTCACCGCACCGCAGCAGCGGCTCCACCTCAACGTCGCTGACCGACGCGGCGAACCGCTTCAGCTCGCGCTCGCCCAGCGGGAAGAAGCACTTCTCGGGGTCCTGCAGGTCGCTGCCGGCACCGGTCTTGGCCGGGTTGGCGATGTAGGCTGCTACCAACGGCAGCTTCAGCCGGCGCGCCAGCATCAGCGAGTAGTCGGTCGCCGCCTTGAGTCGCTTGGAAGGGTCGAGCGGCAGCAACAACTTGCTGAACATCCTCGTCCAAGCTGGGGCAACGTATATGAACTACCCCCCAGTCCGCCGCAGCCCGAGGGGGCAAGCATGGCTAAAGCGCAGCGCAAGTTAAAGGACCGCTGGAAGGGAAAATCGTGGTATTCGCTCCACGCACCCTCCATGTTCAACTACGCCGTCATGGCCTGGACACCGGCCGACAATCCCGAGGCTGTAGCGGGTCGTGTGGCCGAGATTTCGCTTGACCAGCTCAGCGGGAATTTCGGGCAGAAAAACTACATCGTGCGCTTCCGCGTCGGCGAAGTGCGCGGCCCCAACGCCTTCACAACCTACGATGGTCACCGGCTGACTTCCGACTACAAACGGGCGCTGATTCGGCGCCGCAACACCCGCGTCGACTGCAACTTCATCCTCACCACCGCCGACGATGTCCGCCTGCGGCTCAAGCCGATGCTGGTGGTCGACAACCGCATCCGCCGCTCGCAGGAGAAAGTGCTGCGCGCCCGGTCGACCCAGCTCATCATCGAGAGCCTCAGCGAGCTGGCGCTCAACGAGGTGCTGAAGCGCATCTACTCAGGCGACCTCGCGCGCGACCTCGCCAAGGATCTGCGCGTCATCTACCCCACGCGCCGCGTCGAAATCTCCAAGATTGAGGTGCTCACACCCGACGCGCTGATGGAAGTCCCCCCCTCGGAAGAGGAACTGGAGCGCATCCTGGCTGGGGAGGAAGACGAAGCCGAGGAAGCGGAAGAGGAGACTGTAGACGCGGATGCCGATTACGATTCCCTCACCGTGCCGGAGCTCAAGGAACTGCTGAAGGCGCAGGGACTGCCCGTTTCGGGCAAGAAGGCCGACCTCATCGAGCGGTTGGCGTCAGCCAGCGGCGACGAAGCCGAGTAAGTCCGCAAGGCGATGCCGCAATCGCGGCTTCAAACAGGCGCTGCGTAGCTTTTTCCGCTATTTTTTCAGGACGCGCATTTTGCGCACGGCTCGATATACGCGTCATAGACGCCGTCGAGGAAATGCCACAGCGCCTGCGATGCGGCTCCGGCGGCCGCAACTGCGGCATCGCGGCTCGCCGCGTCCCGGCATTCGCGCGCCAGAATGGCGCGCTCCTCAGCGCGATGTCGCAAGTCAGCCTCCTCGTGGACGGTGAAGAACTCAACCGCGCGGGGGTCGTCGAGCGCGTAAAACTTTGCAAGGCCTTCGCGCTTGGTGCGCGAGACGTCGGGCACTTGCGACTCGTAGGCGTAGAGCGCTGCAACGCCGTTACGGTAGTCGTCGCCCTCGCAGAGCTGCCGCAACGTGGCGACCGATTCGCGCGTCGCGTCGAGCATCTCCACGTCCTGCGCGCTCTCGCGGCTGACGCCCAGCCCCTCGGCAAAGCGCAGCCAGAGCTCGGGGTGGTTGTCGGGCCCCTGCTCCTCTTCGACAAGGTTGTCGAGCAGCATCTGCCGCACGCTGATATCGTCGCAGCGGGAATGCACTGCGCTGACGTAGGTCGGGAACGCCCTGACGTGCGCGTAATACTGGCGCGAATATTCGTCCAGCGCCTCACGCGGTAGCTCGCCCTTGTTCCAGAGCTGGTAGAAGGGGTGGTCCAGCAGCGCGTGCTGTGCCACGGCTGCGTCAATCCGGTTCAGGAATACCTTGGTTGCCTTGTCCATCTCAATCTCTCCTTTGGGCCGCCTTGGCGGCGAGGGGGCACTCCCGGCCGGCTCAAAAGTATTGCGCCCCATCCGTCGGGCCGCGCCCGCGATGCGGAAGCGCGGCCGCCCTCGGCTTAAATATCGCTCGTCAGGAAATGACGCCGGTCTCGCGAGCCGCCCGTTCTATCGTTTCGGGCGGGTCGCGGTCGAGGATG
Source organism: Methanobacteriota archaeon (assembly GCA_003193815.1). Classification (GTDB taxonomy): domain Archaea; phylum Thermoplasmatota; class Poseidoniia; order MGIII; family CG-Epi1; genus UBA8886. The sequence continues at coordinate 2,344 of PSPB01000042.1, read as the reverse complement.
GTGTAGCGTTGCGGACGGATGGTGTGCGCCTCGCGCAGCGCCTCTAGGACGAGGGCGTCATCCAGCCCCAACTGCTCCGCGGTGGTGGGCGCGCCGGCCGCGGCGAGGATGTCGCGGATGCACTCCCAGTCGCCGCCGTGGAGCTGCATCGTCACAATCGAGCCGACGCCGCACTGTTCGCCGTGCAGCGCGGGGCTGCCGGCGTTGGCGTCGAGCCAGTGCGAGAACTTGTGTTCGCCGCCCGAAGCAGGGCGCGACGAGCCGGCTATCGACATCGCGACGCCTGAGGAAATCAGCGCCTTGACCACCAGCCGGACCCCCTCCTCGCTGCTGCCGGCGACCAGTTCGGGGGCCTCCTCGACCAGCCGGGCAGTCATCTCCGAGAGCGCCGCCGCGTAGGCCGAATACTCCTCGCCGCGGTCGCGACCGAGCTGCCAGTCCAGCACCGCGGTCTGGTTGCTGACGATGTCGCCGATGCCGGCCGCCAGCAGGCGGTGCGGCGCCGAGGCAATGATGGTTGTGTCGGCGACCACCGCAATCGGCGGGCGCGCCTCCATCGAGGTCTTCTGCCCGGCAGCACGAATCGAGGCGCGCGCCGAGGCGAAGCCGTCGTGTGACGCCGCGGTCGGGACCGAGATGAACGGCAGGTCGAGGTGGTAGCCCGCCTGCTTGGCGAGGTCGACCGGGCGGCCGCCACCCACACCGGCAAGGAAACCGCAGCCTTCAGCGGCCGCCTCGACCCGCGCCAGCTCCTCCATGCTGGCACCGTCGATTTCAATGACCGTGACCGGGTGGCCCGTCTCCTCGAGGTAGCCGAGCACGCGGTCGCCCGCCACGGCACGGGTGACCGCGTCGCAGACCAGCAGCCCCCGCTCGGGCAGGTTCAGTTCGGCGATGACCGCCGGCAGCTGCTCGATAACGCCAGGGCCGGTGACGACCATCCGCGGCAGGACCATCGAGCGCGGCGGGCGCGGTTTCATGGCGGCGCAGCGAGCGGCGTGTTTAACCCTGATGTGCTCGCGAAACCGATTCGCGCAAGCGGGCGTGCTGACGCAACCGCTTAATACGGCCGCATTTACGCGCCGCCATGCGGGATGGCGATATCATCACCCTCGACTACGAGGGGCACACCGACGGCGAGCTGTTCGACACGACGCTCGAGAAAGCGGCGAAGGACGCCGGCACCCACGAAGAGGGACGACCCTACGGCCCCATAACGGTCATCATCGGCGAGGGGCGGCTCGTGCCCGGGCTCGAGGCAGCGCTGAAGAAGGCGAAGGTGGGCGAAGCGAGCGAGGCGACGCTGCCGCCTGAGGAGGCGTACGGCCAGCGTGACCCGAAGCTCATCGAGACCATGTCGCGGACGCGGTTCAGCCGCACCTGCCCCGACGCCAAGGGCTACCCCGGCGAGGAGCTGGAAATCGAGGGGCGGCATGCGCACCTCGTCGCGATTTACGGCGCGCGCGTGCGGGTCGATTTCAACCAGCACCTGGCGGGGAAGGAGCTGGTCTTCAAGTTCACCATCAAGTCGAAGGTCTCGAAGGCGGACGCCAAGGTGGCGGCGCTGTTCGACATGGAATACCCGTCAGGCGACACGCCGGAAATCGCGCTCACCGGCAAGCGCGCCGAAATCACGCTCCCCGACCGCTGCAAGTTCGACCCGGCCTGGTTCCAGGCCAAGTATCGCGTCGTCGCGGCGCTGCGCAAGCACACCGACCTAGAAGAGATAATTTTCGTCGAGAGCTACGAAGGCACCAAACCGGAAAAGAAGGAAGCAAAGAAGAAGAAAGCGCCGGCGAAAAAGAAGGCGAAGAAGGCTGCAGGCAAGAAGAAGGCGGCGCCAAAGAAGAAAAAGGCTGCAAAAAAGTAATTCAGACCGTCCTGTTTCCGTGCAGCCAGAAAGTAGTACCGCCAACGACTAACGCCGCCAGCGCACACCGTTCGGCGTGTCCTGCACCTCGACGCCCTGCTCCGCGAGTTCGTCGCGTATCCGGTCCGCCTCCGCCCACTCCTTCGAATCCCGGGCCGCCTCGCGCTGCTCGAGCAGCGCCTCGATTTCGGCGTCGCTCGGTCCCGCCGCTTCGCGGGGCGCGAACAGGCCGAGCACCTCGCAGCCCAGCTCCTCGAATGTTGTGATAAGCGCGTCGCGCAGTTCTGAATCAAGAGTCCCGGGTTCGTGCCGGTTCGCCTCGCGTGCCAGCCCAAAGAGTGCCGCCAATGCCTCACGGGTGTTGAAGTCATCGTCCATCGCCGTCGTAAAGTCGGCCCGGGCGGTTGCAACGGCGTCACGCAGTGCCTCAGGCTGCCCGTCACCACCAGACGCGGCGCGGTAGCGGTGGAGCGT
>PSPB01000041.1 GCA_003193815.1 Methanobacteriota archaeon | reverse complement strand
GTGCCAGTGAGCAGCGAGTTTAGCAAATCCACGAAATCATCCGCCAGCTGGTAAATGATGCCGACGCACTCGCCGTAGTGGTAGAGCAGCGGCGCCAGGTCGACGCGCGGCGAGACCAGCGCGCCCAGCTCGGCGGCGGTGCCGTAGAGCGACGCGGTCTTGCGCTTGATGCGCTTCAGGTAGACTGCCTCGGTGTAGCTGGCGTGGTCGGTGAAATCGGCGATGGCCCCTTCGGAGAGACTGCGGATGCAGCGTGCCAGCGAGCGCGATGTTGCCTCCGAGATGGCACCGTGCAGCGAGCCGGTCGCAATCATCAGGTCGGCCACCAGCACCGCGGTGCGCGGCCCCAGTTCCTGCCATAATGCGGGAGCGTCACGGCGGAACTCGTCGCCGTCAATCCAGTCGTCATGAATCAGCGCGCCGCTGTGAATCAGTTCCAGCGCAACGCCACACTCGAAAGCCAGATGCGCGTCACCCTCGAGCGCGTCGGAAACCAGCCGGCACAGAATCGGGCGCAGCCGCTTTCCTCCACTGGTGCCGCGTTCGAGCATTGGCACGATGTCCTGCGCCTCGGTTGCGAGCGCGGCCGCTAGGTGTTCTTCGAATTCCTGCCGCACCTGTTCGCTATAGCTCGCGAGCGGCTCGCTGGTCGCGAGTGAAAGGCTGAGACTGCCGGAGTTGCGCATCTCAGTAGTAGGTTCCGCCGATTAGTAGCACACCCGTCATGAACTGGATGCCAATGGTCAGCCAGCAACTCATTGCCAGTTCGCGCTGGTCAAACTGGGTAATGATGCGCCAGCTAGTGTAGAGTGCCAAAGGCAGTACCAGTAGTGCGGCCAAGCTGTTGTAGGCCATGATTCCACTTTTGACCAGCCACCATACGGTCCCGAAGGCAACGACGGCCAGCAGCAGGTAGCCATAGCTCGCCCGCTTCAGCCCTAGCGTCGCGACCAGGTGCAGCTTGCCGGCGGCGATATCACTCGGTGTATCGGGGAACTGGTTGACCCACAGGATGTTGGTTGTCAGCAGTCCCAGCGGCAGGCCGAGCAGCAGCGCCTCGGTCGAGTGGATGCCAGTCATAGCGTAGACCGTCCCGGCCGTCATCAGCGGGCCGAAGCAGAGCCCGATGGCCAGCTCACCCAGACCGCGGCGGGCGGCGAGCCGGACCGGGCCGGCGGTATAGAACAGCGCACAGCAGGCTCCGGCAACGCCATACCAGAGCAATCCGAAATCGCTGCTGGTGAACATCAGCGCGATGCCGCAGGCGGTCGAGAGCAACAGGAAGCTGGTAGCGAGTTGTTGCAGCCCTCGCTCGCTGATGAGCCCCAGTTCAATCGCGCGGCTGCCGCCCGAGAGCTGCAGGAAGTAGTCGTTGTTCAGCTGGTCGGTGCCGCTGGTCCAGTCGAAGTAGTCGTTGAACGTATTTGCCGTCAGGTGCATCAGCGACGCGCCCAGGAATACCAGCCCGAAAGAAAGGGCATTGAACTCGAGCAACCCCCCCTGGAGAGCCCAGGCCGTCGCCAGGATTACTGGCAGCCATGTTGCGGTCAGGAATGGCAGGCGCGTGATGGCGACGACCCGGATAATGCGGGTCGCGAGCGCGACGGGGGGCAGCGTCTCGGCGGGGTCCACGTCGAGCAGTTCGACGCTCCGGCCGCAATAGCCAATCTGGATACCGTCGTGGAAAGTGGGCGTAATCCGGACTTCGGCTGCGAGCTGCGAGCCATCCTTGCGGACGAAAGTGGTGCGGGTGCGGTGCTCACCGTTTTCGCTAGCCGACTTCAGCCAGCCTGCTACATGGCCTAGCACGACCATCCCGGGTGAGAATAGTGATACTCTTTTCTTGCCGATAATTTCGTCGGCACGATAGCCAAAAATCTCTTCGGCCCCTTTGTTAAAGGTCTCGATGCGCCCTTCCATATCGCAGGTGATGATGCTGACTGGTTGCTCGCCCATGTCCCGCATTGGAAAGCGGCAGTTAAAATGGCTCCGCGGCTCCCTGACGGAAAAACTAGCGGGTCAGGCGGGACTCTGGCCTAACGGCTTCACGTCACCCTCGTCCGATTCCGCCATCGCCTCGACTGCAGCGCGGGCGCCGGTAATGGTGGTAATGAACGGAATGCCGAGTTCGACCGCAAGCCGCCGCATCTGCGCGCCGTCGGTCTGCGCCCGCCGGCCGGTGGGGAGATTGACGACCAAGTCCACGTCGCCGCTGCGCATGAAGCCCAGGATGTCGGGCTGCCGCCCTTCGGAGATGCGCCAGACGGTCTCGACCTCGAGCCCCGCCTGCCGCAGGTGGACCGCCGTGCCGCGCGTCGCGACTAGCCGGAAGCCGAGCCCGGCAAGCCCCTGCGCCACATCCTGGAAATCAACTTTGAGCCGGTTGGAGATTGACAGGAACACGGTTCCGCTGCGCGGTAGCGAACGGTTGCCGCCCGCCAGCGCCCGCCGGTAGGCGGTGCCGAAGCTGGCTCCGTGCCCCATCGCTTCGCCGGTCGATTTCATCTCCGGCCCCAGCACCGTGTCGAGCCCGGGCAGCTTGAGCCAGGAGAAGGTCGGCACCTTGACCGCGACGCCGTGCGTCGGGAGCGGGCTCGGCAGCTTCGGCAGCGGCTGCCCCAGCATCGCCTGCACGGCCAGCCGCGCCAGCGGCACGCCGGTCGCCTTGGAGACGAACGGCAGCGTGCGGCTGGCGCGCGGGTTGGCCTCGAGCAGGAACAGCTCGCCGCTATGTACCGCAATCTGCAGGTTGGCGGCACCAACAACGCCCAGCGCGCGGGCGACTTGCGTCGAGAGCTTGACGACTTCCCTCATCTGTTTTTTCGTGAGCGATTGCGGCGGGATGACGCATGCGCTGTCGCCCGAGTGGACGCCGGCCATCTCGATTTGCTCCATGATGGCCCCCACCAGCACTCGCTCCCCATCGGAGACCAGGTCGACGTCCAGCTCCAGAGCACCCTCAAGAAAGCGGTCGACCAGCACCGGCCGCTCCGGAGATGCATGAGTTTCGAGTCGCAGGTAGGTATCGAGCTGCTGGCGGTTGTGGATAATTTCCATTCCACGGCCGCCAAGTACGAACGACGGCCGCACCAGCACCGGGTAGCCGATGCGCTCGGCGCACTCGACCACCTCGTCAGCCGATGTGGCGGCCGCCCATTCAGGCATGCGCACGCCTATTTTCCGCATCAATGCGCCGCATTTCGGGCGGTCCTCGGCATCGGCCATGCTGGCGACCGGCGTGCCAAGAATGCGTGTCTCCAGCCCGCTGCTGGTGATATGTTCGGCGACCGCGTCCGCCAGGTTGACGGCGGTCTGCCCGCCCAGTTGCAGGATAACCCCTTCCGGTTTTTCGACATCCAGGATGTCGCAGACCGCCTCTGCGTCGAGCGGCTCGAAGTATAGTCGGTCCGACGCGTCGAAATCAGTCGAGACGGTCTCGGGATTGTTGTTCACGACGACCGCCTCAAGGCCGGCGTCGCGTACCGCCTGCACGCCATGGACCGTCGAGTAGTCGAACTCGATGCCCTGTCCGATGCGAATCGGTCCCGAGCCCAGGATGACCACCGATCGACCGCGCTCGACTTCCTCTCCGGAATCGCCGCAGGTCGAGTAGAAGTAGGGCGTCCGCGCAGCAAACTCACCGGCGCAGGTATCAACCATCAGGTAGCTGCTGCGTAGTCCTATCGCGTGGCGCGCCTCGCGCACTTCCGCTTCGGGCAGGCCGCAAGCGTGCGCGATGTGTGCGTCGCCGAACCCCGCCTGTTTAGCGCGCGCCAGCAGCTCTGGCGCTAGCTTGCCTACGGCCAGCTCCGCCTCGAGTGCGACCAGCGTCGCGATGCGGCTCGTAAAGAAGGCGTGGAAGCCGGTCTGCTCCGCCACCGCTTTCGCGCCGAGGCCCTGCCGCAGCGCTTCCCAGACCGCTTCCAGTCGGCGGTCTGTGGGCTGGCGCAGTAATTCCTCGAGCGCCGGGCCGCGCTCGGCGACGCCCTCGGGAAAGCCACATCCTTGGCCGAGCGAGCGCCAGCCCTTCAGGAGAGATTCCTCGAACGAGCGGCCGATGGCCATGGTTTCGCCGGTCGATTTCATCTGCGTTCCGATGTCACGTTCGGCGAGCTTGAACTTGTCGAAGGGCCAGCGCGGAATCTTCAACACGATATAGTCCAGCGCCGGCTCGAAGGCGGCGCTAGTGTTGCCGGTAACGCGGTTCGACAGCTCGTGCAACCGGCGCCCCAGCGCCAGCAACGTCGCAATGCGGGCAATCGGGACGCCGGTCGCCTTCGACGCCAGCGCTGACGAGCGCGAGACGCGCGGGTTGACCTCGATGACCACGTAGTCGGTGCTGACGGGGTCGAACGCGAACTGGACGTTGCAGCCGCCAACAATCCCGAGCCCGCGCACCACCTTCAGCGCCGACGAGCGCAGTCGCTGGTAATGCGTATCGGGCAGGGTCAGCGCCGGCGCGACGACGATGGATTCCCCAGTGTGGACGCCCATCGCGTCCAGATTCTCCATCGAGCAGATGACGACCGCGTCGTCACCGCAGTCGCGCAGCACCTCGAACTCGAATTCCTGCCAGCCGAGAACCGACTCCTCAATCAGCACCTGCGTCGTCGGTGAAAGCGCCAGCCCGCGGCCGGCGATGACCTCCAGTTCTTCGGGCGAGAACGCGATGCCGCCGCCGGTGCCGCCGAGCGTGTAGGCGGGGCGGATGACTGCCGGGTATCCCAGTTTCTCGGCGAGCGCCAGCGCCTGCGGCAGGTCCTGCGCCACGCCGCTCTGCGGCACCGGCTCGCCCAGCTCGACCATGCGCAACCGGAACTTCTCACGGTCCTCGGCCATCTCGATGGTTTCGAGCGAAGTTCCGAGCAGTCGCACGTTGTATTTCTCCAGCACGCCCGCTTCCGCCAGCGCGGTGGTCAGGTTCAGTCCGGTCTGGCCGCCCATGCCGGGCATGATGGCGTCCGGCCGCTCCTTTTCGATGATGCGCTCGAGCGTCGCTACGTTGAGCGGCTCGATGTAAACTGTGTCGGCTGTCTCGGGGTCGGTCTGGATAGTGGCGGGATTGCTGTTGACCAGCACCACCGTGTGCCCCTCCTCGCGCAGCGCGGCGCAACATTGCGAGCCGGAGTAGTCGAATTCCGCGGCCTGTCCAATAATAATCGGTCCCGAGCCGGGAACCAGCACTTTCAGCGCCGGTTCGTGGGCAATTTCACCCATCAACCATCTCCCGCACCCGCTCAAAGAGCACGTTGGCGTCGAGCGGCCCTGGTGACGCTTCGGGGTGGAACTGGACAGACCAGCAGCCGGGACCGCGGATGCCCTCGCAAGTGCGGTCGTTCAGGTTGGTGAAGACTTGCGAAATACCATCCGGCATTTCGCCGAGCGCGAAGCCGTGGTTCTGCGACGTGATGAACACCTGGTCGGCGTCGGTATCGTGCACCGGCTGGTTCACGCCGCGGTGCCCGAAACGCAGCTTGTAGGTGCTTCCGCCCAAGGCAAGGCCGAGAATCTGGTGACCGAGGCAGATGCCTACGACTGGCCAGCGGTCGAGCGCCTGCTGGACGGTCGCGACCACCGGCGCCATCTCCGGATGCGCGGGGTCGCCCGGGCCGTTGGACATGAATACCAGGTCGGGCTTCGTCCGCTCGAGCCCCACAATGTCGGTATCCCATGGCACGACCGTGACGCGGCAGTCCTGCGCAAGATTGGTGACGATGGACTGCTTGACGCCCCAGTCGAGAAGCGTCACCCGGGGGCCGCTGCGGCCGCGCCGGTATTTCTTCGTCGTCGAGACTCCGGCGAC
>PSPB01000040.1 GCA_003193815.1 Methanobacteriota archaeon | reverse complement strand
TGCCGATTTCGCTTGTCATCGTGCTGGGAATAATGCTCTGGTTCCACCGCAATGTCTTCGTGATACCGGTGGTGCTCATCCCGATTTTCTGTGCGCTTATCTGGACGTTGGGGCTGGTGCGGATTTCAGGAGTGGTGCTGACGCCGATGATTGTTGCGGCAGGGCCAATCCTAGTGGGGATTGGCGTCGATTACGGGCTACACGTCGCCAATCGCATCGTCGAATTCCGCGAAGCGGGGCTCTCGCATTTCAAGTCGACCAACAAGGCGATGCTGACCACCGGCAAGGCGACGCTGCTCTGCGCACTCACCGACACGATTGGCTTTTCAGCGCTCTTCATCTCGCCGATTGCGCCGATGCGTACGGTGGGGCTGACGATGATAGTTGGCGTCATCTGTTCGTTCATTCTGACGGTGAGCATGACTCCCGCCATCATGAAGCTCACCAACTACACCCGCCATCACCCCAAATCGTGGGCCGGCATTGCGCGTGTTTCGTCGCAGCAGTGGCGCGTCATCCTGCTGGTGGTGCTGCTGGTGACTGGCTACTCGCTGGCGCGGCTTTCGGTTATGGACCAGGACATCCGCGGCGACGAGTCGGCGCCCGAAGACATCGCCTCGATTCGCAAGCTGGCTGAGTATTCCAAGAAGTTCGAGGCGGGGCAGACCGGCATCCTGCTCGTAACGGGGTCGCCCGACCGGCCGAAGCCGGCCGCCAAGGACCTCGGGGTGCTGGACGTGATGAACTGGACTACGGTCGAATTGAATAATCTCACGATTAACAATCGCAACACGGACGATACTATCAACGTCTCGGCGTTCTCAATCGTCGATTTTTTCAAGTCAGCGCACATTAGTATCGAGGTTGGGCAGGGCGGTGACGAGGAGCCTTTCTTTGTCTTCGACGGTAGCTTCTGGGAGTTCCTGCACCACGAGTTCTTTGACAGCCAGGCGTGCCAGATAGAAACCGGCCTGTTCTACACCTGCGAGGAATTGCGGCAGGACATGATTGACGTCTTCTACGATTCGTTCACGGGAGAGATGCGCGCGATGCTGCTGACCGATGACTACACCAAGGCACTCATTTACGTCAGCATGCCGTATATCAACATAGATGATACTGCATTGCTGGTCGAGCGCACCGACAGTATCGCCTACTACTACAACACCCTGCTCTTCGACGCCGAGCTGTCACAACTTACCGGCGGCCCGCCAGTCACAATCGCCATCAATCAGGGCATTCAGGATACGCAATACAAGACGATTGTGCTGAGCCTGGTGCTGGTGCTGGTGACGATGGTCCTGATTTTCCGCTCATTCCGTTTCGGCTTCATCACCTTCCTCCCTATCCTGATTGTGGTGCTCTGGTATCCTGCCACGGTCCACACCGGCGGGACCAACCTGAACATTTTCACCGCCATGGTCGGCACCATTATCATCGGCATCGGCATCGATAATTCAATTCAGATTACCGAACGCGTCCGCGAAGAAGGCACGCGCCCCGAAGGCATCGCGAAGGCGGTGCGGTATACGGGCCAGTCGGTCGTCGAGGCCACCTTCACGACGATGGGGGGTGTCCTGTCGGGGGTCATCATCTCGTTCTACCGCACCCAGTTTATTGGCTTGCGCAATTTCTTCGCGCTGATTATCACGCTGGTGCTATTCTCGTTGCTGCTGGCGGTCTTCGCACTTCCGAGTTTCTACCAGGCGCTGCACCACTACGGCGATAAGTTCGGCCCGCGGCGCCTGAAAGTCAAGCGCTAGCTGAGCATTTCCGCGACAGCGTCGACCGCTTTTCGTGCATACGGCAGCAGCCGCGGCTCGATGTGCTGTGGCTCAGCGCCCGGCCCGATGACGCCCATGCCGACCGGCTTTCCGGTCGCGAGCTGTAAATTGACGACGGCCTGCATGACCGCCTGCCCCATCACGAGCCCGTGTTGCGTCTCGCCGCGCTCGATGATGCCGAGCAGCACCGCACCAGCGATGTCGTCGCGCGCCAGTAGCCGTTGCAGTGCCAGCGGGCACTCCAGCGCGCCCGGCACCCACTGCTCGGCGACGACCTCGAGCCCCAGTTCGCCGGTGCGCTCCCTCGCCGCGGCCGCCATGCGGGCGACCGCCTCGCGGTGGTAGCTGCCGCAGACCAGCGCGATGCGCTTCACCGGGCCTCCATGATGCGCGTGACGGTCTCGACGACCGCGCGCGTCGTTGCGTCAATCTCGACGTTGAGCCGGTCGCCCGGCTGGCGCGCACCAATCGTGGTGCGCGCCAGCGTCTCGGGAATAATATGCACAATGAACTCGCCTTCCGCGGGCCAGGTGCGGCCGACGGTGAGCGAGATGCCGTCAATGGCCACGAAGCCCTTCTCGAAGATGCAGGCGATTGCGTTGCCCCCGACGCGCAGCCGCAGGTCGTGCACGCCCTCGCCAGTCTCGACCGCGACGACTTCGGCGACGGTCGAGACGTGGCCCGAGAGCAGGTGGCCGCCCACTTCGTCGCCTAGCCGCGCGGAGCGCTCTAGGTTCACTGCGCCCCCGTCGGCAAGCCGCTCGCCGAGCGTTGTGCGCGCGAGTGTTTCGGCGACGACGTCGAACTCCAGCGCGCCGTTGCCAATCGCGCTGACCGTCAGGCAGGCGCCGTCGACTGCGACGCTTGCGCCGGTCGCGATGCCGTCGGCGAAGCCAGCGGGTGGTTCGACCGCGATGCGCTGCGCGCCGTCGTTCTCGACGGCGCGCAGCGTGCCAGTGGTGGTTACGATGCCGGTGAACATCCTACTCCTGTCCGAAGATGCGCAGGATGCGCGCCACGATTTTGCGCGTCCCCGCTAGGCCATGCTCCAGCTTCGGCAGCCGCACGACCTTCGCAACGTGGCCGCGCTCGGCCAGCTTCGCCTCCAGCGCCTTCGGCTCGAACAGCTCCTGGTCGTGCCCCAGCGCGATGATGTGCGGCCTGATTTCCTCCACGATGATGTCGAGCATGTCGCCCTCGCGCCCTACCACCGCGTGGTCGACCGGCTTCAGCGCCGCAACCATCTCGGCCCGGATTGTGGCCGGCACGACCGGCTCGCGCTTCATGCGTCGCACCGTCGCGTCGTTGGCGATAATCACTACCAGTTCGTCGCCCAGTTCGCGGGCGGCTCGCAGGAAATGGATGTGTCCGGGGTGCAGCAGGTCGAAGACCCCGGTGGCTACTACGCGCTTGTGTCCCACGCGGCAACAATTTCATGCCCCTCCAAAAAAGGATGTCCCCCGGCTTCGGCCCATGCGGCTGCCGCCTCAGGCGGCAGCCGCCCCCCGTCGTCAGCGAGCATCTCGCACCCGAAGGCGACCGGCGGCAGCCCGGCCATCTCCGCCAGCGCGACCATCAGCTCGGTGTGCCCCTGCCGCCCCGCCAGCCCGTCGGGATGCGCGACGCAGACCGGCACGTGTCCCGGTGACCGGAACCGTTCGCCCAGCAGCAGCTGCGCCGCGTCCGGCTCGAGCCCTGCGGCAGCCAGCTCGCCGAAGGCGGCGACGGTGCGCGCGCGGTCGCGGTCGGTGATGCCGGTGTAAGTGTCGCGCGCGTTCAGCCAGAGCGAGAACGACGAGCGGCTGTCGTACGGCAGGTCATGCGCGCGCAGCGCGGACAGTGCCGGGAAATCGGCGGCCGCCGAATCGAGCACAGCGTCCATGAACGGCAGCCCCAGCCGCTCCGCCGCATCATGCGCGACAGCGATGAAGACTAGCCCCCCGCCGCGCTGCCGCAGCAGCCGCACTCGCTCTGGCGTCGCGTGCCGGGCGGCGAAGACGATGTCGGTCTCACCCTCGCGCCCCGGCGCGTCGTAGAGTAGCAGCGGTTCGCCCGCCCGCAAAGCGGCTGCGGCAGCCTCGACCGGCTTCGCGATGGTAGCGTCCACGCTGCGCGACCCGCGCGCTATCTTAAACGGTTGCGTAGCTACGCAAAAATACGTAACTAACTAGTCGTCGAGGACCTTGAACTTGGGCTGTTTATCCTTGACAGCCTTGAACTTGGGAGCGTCATCCTCGACCGGCTGGAAGACCGGCACATCCTCATCGACTGCCTCGAACGATGGCTCATCCGCGACCGCTTTGAAGGTGGGTGCGTCGTCGTCTACAGGCATGAATGTCGGCAGGTCGGCTCCGCTTTCGCGCACCGTTGGGGAGCCGGTGTCGACCGGCGTAAAGGAGGGCACGCTGCCGCCAATCCCGTGCTCGAACGCGGGCTCGCTGCTGTTGCCCTTGATTTCGCGCATCGCAGCCACCGCGGCGTCCTTGACGTCCTTGACTGCGTCGTTGGTCAGTATCAGCAGCGCATCCATCACGCCGGCGGGCATCTCGAAGTTGATTGCCCGCGCCACGGCTCCCAGCGCCGTAGCGGCGGTGGCGCGCACGCGCTGGCTGCGGTTTTTGGTCTCTTCCACGTAGAGCTCCACCAGCTCATCGAGCTCACCAGGCGGCAGCTCGGGAATCTTAGTCCAGAGCTCCTTTGCGGCGAGATAGTCGCCCGCCAGAACTGGTTTGAGCAGTGACTTGACGCTGACGCCCAGCTCCTCTCCGGCAGGCTGTTTGCGCGCACGCCTGACCTTGCGCACCTTGCGCTTGCGAGCGGCGGACTTGCGCTTGTGTATCGATACCTTGCGGGGAGGGACGGGTTCCATCCCTTCCTCTCCCTGTTGCAAATGCGCCTTGCGTCCAGTCAGCTCACGCAACTTGAAAACCCGGTTGCGCGGCATCTTGTCGCCGTGCCTGTCGAGCCCCGCGCTCTGTCGGCGGCTGGCGATATCAGCACCGCTTTCACTGTCGAGCCCCGAGGAGACCTCGAACTGGGGTCCCTCGTTGAGCGTCACCACTCCCGGCCCCCCGCCGAACTGCCCCGTCGGAGGGCTGACTGGCTGCGGGTCAAAGAAGGGCTCCCGCGCGAGCAGCGCCCGCAGGTTGCCGTTGTTGTAAGCGTCGAGTGCAATTGCGTTGCCGGTGACCAGCTTCAGCAGCTCGGGCGCATTTGCGCCGCGCACCAGCCGTTCGACCGCGTTGAGCAGCTCGGGCCGCTCCTTGGCCAAGGCGTGGAATTCGGGCGCCACCGCCCGGACTTCGGCCAGCTTCTGCTCCAGCCCGGTGTCGAGGCTGGGGCCGGGGCCGGGTTGCGGGGCGGTTGCGCCGCCAATCGAAACGACGCTGGTGAAAGTCTCCTCGAGGAATTCCTGTGGCGTGTATGGCATGCGGCCGCCGCCCTGCTCACGCAAGTCGCCCTCCAGCGCCCGCTCGCCGAGCGCCAGCACAAACATACAGCGCGGCAGGTCAAGGTAGCTGGCCATGAACTCAATCAGCTTCAGCAGCACCCCGGGAGCAGCCATATCGACGCCCTGCACCAGCACCACCAGCGGCGGCTGCGTCACCAGCCGGTTGAGCAGCTTCCCCATCGCGGCGTCGAACTCGCGCATCGCCTCCATGCGGGCGGTGCCGTGCGTCACGACGGCGAGCTGGTCCAGCCCCTCCATCAGCCGGTTGGTAATTTCGGTGACCGTGCTGTCGCGATCCGAGAAGTTCTGCAACTGGAGCAGCAGCTGCTGCGCCAGCGGGACGCCGAGGTTCGGCTCCGACAGGTGTCGCCGCGCGTTGAACAAAAGCACCGCCAGCCCGCGCTCCTGTAGTCGCGGTTCGAGCTCAACTAGCAGCCGTTTGCGCTCGGCCGGAGAACCCTTGTAGAGCGCAACTGAGGACGGCGGTTTGCTTGCACCGGCTAGCTCTTCGAGACGCTGAAGGGCTTCTTGCATACAGAGTTATGTCCTTGGGCAGAAAGCTGATTCCCGCTGTCGTCGCGGCAGTCACCATCTATTTTAAAGGTTCGGGAGGGGTGGAAACTGAGTGCGGGGGTCGCATAGCCTGGCCAA
>PSPB01000039.1 GCA_003193815.1 Methanobacteriota archaeon | reverse complement strand
GACTGTTTACTAAAAACACAGGTGGCTGCTAGTCCGTAAGGATGTGTATAGCCGCTGAATCCTGCCCAGTGGCGGTATCTGAAACCCGGTTTCACCCGGACGAAGGACCGCTAAACGGCGGGGGTAACTATGACCCTCTTAAGGTAGCGTAATACCTTGTCGCTTAATTGGCGACTTGCACGAATGGCCTAACGAGAGCTCTACTGTCCCTGCCTTGAGCCCGATGAAATTGACGTACTGGCGCACAGTCCAGTACGTCCCAGCCGCAAGCGAAGACCCCGTGGAGCTTTACTGCAGCCTGTCGTTGTGGTACGAGTTGTAATGTGCAGGGTAGACGGGAGCCATCGAAACCTGGGCGCCAGCTCAGGTGGAGGCAACGATGAAACACCGTCCTTTACGATTCGTCCCGCTAAACCCCTTCGGGGGGACACCGATAGGTGGGCAGTTTGGGTGGGGCGCCACTCCCTCGAAAAAATAACAAGGGAGCTCAAAGGTCAGCTTAGGTAGGTCAGAAATCTACCGTAAAGTGCAAGGGCAAAAGCTGGCTTGACGTGGTTTGGCACCACAACAAACCACGATGCGAAAGCAGGACCTAGCGAACCAACCAGCCCCGTTAGTAGGGGCGGTTGATAACAGAAAAGTTACCCCGGGGATAACTGAGTTGTCTGGAGCAAGAGCCCATATCGACCTCCAGGCTTGCTACTTCGATGTCGTCTCTCTCTATCCTGGGTGTGCAGAAGCACCCAAGGGTGGGGTTGTTCGCCCATTAAAAGGGATCGTGAGATGGGTTTAGTCCGTCGTGAGACAGGATTGTTGCTATGTGCTGGGACCGTTTTGTGCCTGAAGGGAAGGGCCCCTTAGTACGAGAGGAACGGGGGCTCGCAGCCACTAGTTTACCAGTTGTCCGACAGGGCATTGCTGGGCAGCCACGCTGTAAGGGATAAGAGCTGAAAGCATCTAAGCTCGAAACCCGCCTCGAGACGAGGCACTTTGACGCCCGTAGAAGACGGGATGATAGGACCGGGGTGTACGCACCGAGAATTATAGTGGCGCCAGAAACCGCTTCGGCGGCGGAAGGTACCACTTCGAGGTGTTCAGCCCGCCGGTTACTAAGAGTCATTACTGCTATCAGGCCGTCGGCCCGACCGCAAATAGATCTGCGTCTGTCCTGGCAAGGACGGAAACTATCTGACTAGCGTAAGCTCTGGTTCTTTCGAGTTTGTCCGTTGGCAGCGATCTGGCCCAGCTCAAGCTGGGCCAGACGCAAACAGGTCTGTTTCTATCTCGACTAGGGTGGAAATCCCCAGCCTCAGCGGAAGCGCTGCATGCCCTTAATTTCGGGCTTGCCTGAAACCGCCCCAGCTCACGCTGGGCAGCTCGCTTCAGGTAGCCGTCGTGCGAAAAAAGCGACTGTTTGACTCAGTAGTTGTCGCGGCTTGGCGCCCGTTCCTGGGCGGCGTCAACCTTCAGGGTCCGTCCGTCATGCTCGCTGCCGTTGATGGCCTCGATTGCTGCACTCGCTTCTTCGGGGGTCGACATCTCGACAAAACCGAAGCCGCGGGAGCGGCCGCTCATCCGGTCCATTATGACCTTGGCTGACTGCACTTCGCCGTGCTCCCCGAACATCTGTCCGAGGTCTTCGTCCTTGAACGACCATGGTAGGTTGCCCACGTATATGTTTCTGCTCATTGTTCTATTGCCTGCCTCCTGGCAGGATGGCGGCGCAGGGAGCCTCCATTATAATACTTAGTGTTCCCCAAAAATCGGCTAGCGCGTCAGAGCGCGCGCGATAACGACGCGCTGGATTTCCTGCGTTCCTTCATAAATCTGGGTAATCTTGGCGTCGCGGAAAAAGCGCTCGACCGGGAAGTCGGTGGTGTAGCCGTAGCCGCCCAGCACCTGCACGGCGTGGTCGGCGACCCACATTGCGGTGTCGCCGGCGGTCAGCTTGGCCATGCTTGCCTCGAGCGTGTGGCGCGGTGCACCCTGCTCGTAGTGTTGCTGCTTGGCCCAGGCGGCGCGGTAGACCAGCAGCCGAGCTGCCTCAGTGCGCGTCGCCATATCGGCCAGATAGTTGCCGATGGTCTGGTGCTGTGCAATCGGCTTTCCGAAGGTCTCACGTTCCAGTGCATACTTCAGTGCCGCCTCGTAGGCGCCCTGGGCAATCCCCAGCGCCTGCGCGGCAATGCCGATACGCGAGTTGTCAAGCGCATTCATTGCGATGTAGAAACCCTTGCCTACCTCACCAAGCACGTTCTCCTTCGGGACACGGCAGTTGTCAAGCAGCAGCGTGGTGGTGTCGCTGGAGCGGATGCCCAGCTTGTTCTCCTTCTTGCCGACCGCGAAACCGTCGAAGTCTTTTTCGATGATGAAGGCGGTGACGCCGCCGTGCTTCTTCTTGCCGTAATCGGGATGGCCAACCACCTTTGCGAACAGCACAAAGACATCGGCGCAGGAGCCATTGGTGACCCACATCTTCTCGCCGTTCAGCACGTACCAGTCGCCGTCATCAGTTGCCCTGGCGCTCATCGCGGCTGCGTCCGTTCCCGAACCGGCCTCGCTCAACGAGTAGGCGCCCAGTGTCTCGCCCGAAGCGAGTCGCGGGAGATATTTCTCCTTCTGCGCATCGTTGCCGTGCAGCACGATGGTCATTGAGCAGAGCCCGACATGCACTGCGACCATCACGCCCAGCGACGGGTCGACGCGTGATAGCTCCTCGACCACGATGGCCTCCGAGATGTCGTCGAGCTTCTGCCCGCCATACGCCTCGGGAATGGTCATCCCGGCGAAACCGAGCGCGGCAAAATCCTTGAATTCGGCGACCGGCGGCCGCTGCTCCCGGTCGCGTTCCGCGGCAGTCGGCGCCGCGACGCTCTCGGCGAAGTCGCGCACCATGTCGCGAATCATCTGTTGCTCCTCGGTCGGCGCGAAGTCCATCAGCCCTCCATCAGCCGGATAATCGCCTCGGCCGGCTCGCCGTTGCACTCGCGCAGCGCCTCGAGCGCCGCGTCCTCGGAGACGCCGGCCTGCGCGGCGACCAGCGCCACGTCCTCGGCCGGGATTTGCGCCGCCGCGTCGTCAGCGTCCGCCGTGCCATCGCTGCCGAGCGGCCGCTCCTGCGGCTCGCCGACAATCTGGTAGCTCTTCTGCCCCATCATGTCCATCGCCGTCACGCTCGGCGCGTCAAAGTAGAGTTCCTTCTCCGCCGTGCGGATGATGACTTCGGTCGCGTCGATATCCACGGTCGATTGCTTCAGCTGCTTCTGCAGCTTCTTCATCATGCGCGGGTTCATGCGACCCATGCCGGGCATCATGTGGCCGACGAGGCCGGCGCGTGTTTAAGCGCTGTGGCGCCGCTCATAATTTGTAGCGCAGCACCGCCGCCGCGCCACCCAGCCCCGCCAGGATTTCGCCGCCGTGGTGGTGCGGCGAGACCTCGATGACCTCGGTGCGCGCCTGCTCGGCCAGCGCCAGCAGCCGGCGGCCTTGCGGGGAACGCGTCTCGGGGGCGAGAATCAGCAGCCGCTCGCCCGCGCCCGCCTCCAGCGCCGCGCGCAGCTGCGCCGCGCCGTAGGTCGCCCGGTCGCGCGCGAGCGCGTCACTGAACGCCGCGACCGCTTCCAGTTCGCGCTGTAGCTGCGCCTGCGCAGCCGCCTGCGGCAGCTTGCCGGTGCGCAAGGCCTCGTGGACGCCCGTCAGGCCACCCTGCCCTGCGGTGACGGCGGTCGCGCCGCCCCACTGCTCAGGCGCGTCCGCGCGCGCCTGCTTCAGCAAGTCCTCCTTTAGGAAGCCGGGGCCGATGACAATCAGTGCCGCGGCCGCCCCCGCGCCGCCGCTGCCGAGCGCGTCGGCGACGCTGGTAATAACGCGCGCGAAGAACGCCTTCTGGCTCTCGCCGCCGGTGCCCTTGCCGCCGGCGCGGTTGAGCGCGCGCAATTCGCGGATGCCGTACGGCCTGACTTCAGCCAGCACGACCGAGTCGGCCTCTACCGCGACCGCCAGCGCGCGCACCGCGGGCTGCGCCGCCTCGCGCAGCCGCCGTTTGTGGTGCGGCGCCCAGTCGGACTTGCCGAGCGTCAGGTCGTCGCCCGCCCCCAGCAGCAGCGTGTGGTGCTGGCCGACATCGCGGCTGGCCTCGGTAATCGGGCCGTGGCAGCGCAGCCGCTGGCCGAACGGCTGGTATTCGACCTTTTCGACCGCAAGCGTCAGCGTCATTTTCTGCTTGGCGCCGCGCCCGGGGCGCAGCCGGTCCGCCTGCGTCGCCTCGCGCCGCTCGGTGGAGGCGCGGACGGAGTCGCCCGGCTCGAGCAGCAGGTCAAGGTGGTAGAGGTCGTCCTCGTGCTCGAGTCGCAATCGGACGGTGCCGTCGCGCCTGCGCTGGACGCGCATGCGCGCTATATCTGGACCGTGATGTCCAGATTCTCCGCCAGTTCCTTGTAACGGTTGCGGATGGTGACTTCGGTCACGCCGACGGTCTCGGCGATGCACTTTTGCGTCTTGCGCGAGTTGTAGAGCACCGACGCGACGTAAATCGAGGCCGCGGCGACGCCGGTCGGCCCGCGCCCCGAGGTGAGTTCAGCTTCGACCGCCTGGTTCAGGATACGGATAGCGGCGTTCTCGACCCGCCCCGACAGCTCCAGCTCGCGGCAGAAACGGTTGATGTAGACGACGGGCGAAGCCGGCTGGAGGTTCAGCTTCAGCTCGCGCGAGATGTAGCGGTAGGTGCGGCCGACCTCCTTCTTGTTGGCGCGCGACGCCGCGGTAATTTCGTTCAGCGTACGCGGCACCTCGCAGCGCCGGCAGGCGCCGTAGAGCGCAGCGGCGGCGACCCCTTCGACCGAGCGGCCGCGGACCAGGTTCTGGTTGACCGCGCGGCGGTAGAGCATCGCGGCGTCCTCGCGCACCCGCCGGTGCAGTCCAATCTTGGAAGCGAGCCGGTTCAGTTCCTTGAGAGCCATCGCCAGGTTGCGGTCGGCCGAAGTCGAGGCGCGGGTGCGGTTCTGCCACTTGCGCATACGGAACAGCTGCGCGCGGTTGCGGGTCGGGACGACGTTGCCGTGGGTGTCGCGGTTGCCCCAGCCGATGTCGGTCGAGAGCCCCTTGTCGTGCACCATCACCGTCATCGGCGCCCCGCCTCGCGAGCGTTTCTCGTTCTGCTCGGCGTCGAACGCGCGCCACTCCGGACCCTGGTCAATGAAGTTGTCATCGACCACAAGACCGCAGCCGCTGCAGGTCATTTCACCGCGATTATAGTCGCGGATGAGGTGCTTCGAATCACACTCGGGGCAGGCAGTAATTTCCTCAAGTTCAATCTTACTGCCAGATCCCTTGAGCACCATTAGCTCCCGTCATGTCGGCCGTCAATAAAAGCGCTCGCCCCTGCGCCGGCAAATCGTATAACCGGCCGGCCTGCCTGCGCGGCGATGCCCACTCCGGAGGAAGACCCGCGCGGATACGCCGAGCGGCGCGGCTGGAAAGTGCTCGAGTCGCGCTGGGACGGCTCGGCGCACTTGCTGCTGGTCGAGGAGCGGCCCGACCTCGCCGAGGCGTTTGAGGAGCTGCGGCTCGACCTGAAGGGAGAGCCGGGAGGGGTGCGGCTGCACCCGATGCTGCGCCGCGCCGGGGGGGAGCTGCTGCTGGTGCTGTTGCCGCAGACGCGGCGCAAGACGCGCTCCGAGCGCACCAACCTCTACCTGCTGCTGGCGACTATCTTCACCACCACCTGGGCCGGGACGCTCTTCTGGGCCGGCTACGCCGGGAGCTACGAGCTGCGGAGCGGTTGGGACCTGCTGCTGATACTGCTCCACCCCGAGACGCTCTTCTACGGCTGGCTCACCTTCTCACTGCCGCTGCTGACCATCCTCGGCATCCATGAGATGGGCCACTACGTCTACGCGCGCAAGCACAACCTCGACGCGTCGC
>PSPB01000038.1 GCA_003193815.1 Methanobacteriota archaeon | reverse complement strand
CGCGCAGCCAGTCGGCCCAGCGCGCGCCCAGCGCGGTCGGCTCGTCGATTTCATAGAGTTGCAGGGTGCGACAGCTACAGGCGTGGTCAAGGAACATCTCCGGCACGCCGGGCGGGGGCGCGAAGGATGCCTGCTCCGGCAGCGAACGCATCAGCGTCGACTTGCCGGCGCCCATCGGCCCGGTCACCATCACATAGCTCACGTCCGCCTCCGCAGCGGCCGCAGCTCCTTGAACATCCCCATCAGCGTCTCATAATCCCATTCGTCAATCTCACCCCGTACCAGGATGCGGCGCAGCGTCGTCTCGGCGCGCGGCAGCCGTCGCTCGGCAAAGCGACTCGCCCGCACCGCCTCCATGATGCGCTCGACCAGCAGGTCCACTTCCCGACGGGGAATTATGTCGGGGCGGTAGGGGCGCTGGAAGACGCCGCGACTGAAAAGTTCGTAGAGCAGAATCCCGACGGCGTGCGACAGGTTCAGGACCGGATGCTCCGGGCTGGTCGGCACCTGCACCGTCAGGTCGCAGAGCGCCAGCTCGGTGCGGTCGAGCCCGTGATTCTCGCGCCCAAACACCAGCGCCGGCTCGCGGCCGTCAAGCAAGTCGGGCAGCTCCCGGACCGAGTGCGGCTCGCGCTGCCAGCGGCTGTCGCCTTCGGGGACAATGCCGCTGGTCGCGACCGAAAGCGGCGCGTCGGCCAGCGCTTCGGCGAGCGAGCCGACGCGTCGCGTCGCTTCGAGCAGCGGCCGCCCCGCCTTGGCGCGCGCCATGGCGTCGTCGTCAATCTCGCAGCCGCCAACCAGCAGCAGCTCGCGGCAGCCGAAATTGGCCATCACCCGCGCGACGGCACCGACGTTGCCGGGATGCTGCGGCTCGACGAGCACGATAGTCGCCATGGGTCGCGAGCGAACGCCGCGTAATAGGGTTAGCCCGCCGGAATTCCTAATAGACCCGGGACGCTCGCCCCCCGTGAAGATTTTCCACTGCGCAGATACCCATCTCGGATACCGCGCCTACAGCCGCCACGTCCCCGAAGGCGAACCCGACGCGGGGCTGAACCTGCGCGAAGCCGATGTTTACGCGGCGTGGGACCGGCTGATTGCGGCAGCCATCGCCACCAAGCCGGACGTGGTCATCCACGCCGGCGACCTGTTCGACCGGGTGCGGCCGAGCAACCGCGCCATCGACCGCGCGCTCGAGGGGCTGCACCGGCTCTCGCAAGCGGGGCTCCCGACAATCATCGTGGCCGGTAACCACGAGACGCCGCGGCTGCGCGAGACCGGCCACGTCTTCCGGCTGTTGCGGCGGATTCCCGGAATCCACCCGCTCTTCACGGGGAAGCCCGAGCAGATCGCCGTCGGCGACCTGCTCGTCACCGGCGTAGCCCACTCAGGCCAGCTCGCGGAGCGCGTCGGCGAAGCGCGATCCGACCCCGACGCGAAGCTGAACCTGCTCGTGACGCACGGCGCCGTCTCGGGCATCAAGGAGTTCCGCAACAGCGAGCTGAACCAGGCGGCGCTCCCCGACGCGACGCTGCAGGGCGGCTGGGACTATGTCGCGCTGGGGCACTACCACGAATTCACCGCGCTGGGACACAACACCTGGTATTGCGGCTCGAACGAGCGCTTCTCGTTCTCCGAGGAAAAAGAGCCAAAAGGCTACGCCATGGTCGAGCTTCCCGGCCCGCAGGTGGAGCACTACGAAATTACGTGCCGACAATTCGTTACATTAAGCTACGATTGTCAGGATAAGGCGGGCACTGCCGGTGCCGGAAGCAGCCTGACAGAACGGCTGCTAACGCAGCTCGAGGCGACCGCCCCTGACGACAAGGTAATCCGGCAGCGCGTCTGGAATATCTCGCGCGAGGAGTGGTCCACAGTCGACCGGCGGGCGCTCCTGCAAGCTGCCCGCGGCTCCATCAACTACGCGCTCAACCCCGAGTTCAGCGACACGACCGTCGAGCTGCAGGCGGCGCCCGAACTCGGGACGCTGCTGGAGGAGTTCCGCGACTACCTGGCTGGCCAGCCCCTGCAAAAGCCGGCCGAGCGCGACTGGCTGCTACAGCAGGCCAGCGAGCTGCTCGGAGGCAAATCGTGAGGCTGCGCTCGCTCGCCATCCGCAACTACCGCTCCATCCGTCACCTGCAGGTGGAGTTCCCCGAGGGGCTGCTCGGCATCGTCGGCCACAACGGCGCCGGCAAGTCTTCGCTGCTCGAGGCGGTCGCGTGGGCGCTCTACGGGACACCGGCGGTGCGCACGCGCGCGGAGGCGGTCGCCACCATCGGCGCCAGCGACGCCTGCCGGGTGCGGCTGGAGTTCGACCTGGGCGGCGAAGCGTTCCGGCTCGAGCGGGTGCTGAAGCCGTCGTCGACGACCGCCGAACTGGCGCGCGGCGACGAGCTGCTGGCCGAAGGCGCGCGCGAGGTCTCCGACTATGTCACCGAGCGGCTGCTGCGGATGGACTACCAGACATTCTACGCTTCGATTTTCACGCGGCAGGGCGAGCTGGACAAGTTCGTCAGCATGTCGAGTGAGCCGCGCCGACAGGCGGTCGAGCGGCTGCTGGGGATTTCCGACGTGCGTGACGCTGGCCAGCGGGCGCGGCAGCAGAAGCGCGACCTGGGCAACCGGCTGGAGGGGCTGCGCAGCCAACTGATCGCGCGCGACGGCGAGCCGCTCCAGCCGCGGCTCGTAACGGAGCTGGCGGAGCTGCAGGAGCGCTCCGCAGCGCTCACAAAGGCGGGCAAGCCGCTGGAGGCCACGCTCGAAACGGCCACGCAGCAGGACGCACAGGCGGTCAATGCGTGGGAGCAGGTGGAGGCGAACGCCGAGAAATATCGCACAGCCGAGAAGCGTCGCGACGCGGCGCAGGGCGTGCTGAAACTGGCCGGGGAGCGGCTGCAGAACGCGCAGAAAACTCTTAACGATAGTTATAAAAAAGAAAAGGAGGCCGCTGAACTCCGTTCTGCGACCGCCGCGAGCGACGCTCCCGGGAAGCTGGCGGCGCTACGGGAGAAGCAGGCTACGGTCGAAAAAAAACTGCAGGAACTGGCGGCTGGGAAGGGGAAATTGGATGCAGCGCTCGCGGCCAGCGGCCGCGAGCTGGCGAGCCGACAAAAACACCTGCAAGAGATTCGCGAACTGGGCGCCGAGAGCGAATGCCCCACCTGCGAGCGGCCGCTTGGCGAGCATGGCGCGGCGCTAATGGAGCGCATCGCGGGCGAAATCGAGGCGATCGAGCAGCAGCAGCGGGAAACTAGCGCAGCGCTGGAGACGCTGGCACAAACCAGCAAGGCGACCGACAGCCGCGGGGCGGCGCTCGGCAAGCAGGAAGAGAAACTGCGCGGCGCGGAAGCGGCGCACGCGGCGCAGCTGGCGCGGCTGCGCGACCTTGAGCAGGCGCTGGCGCGCAAGCCCGAGCTGGAGCAGCAGCTGGCAGAGCTGCAGGCAAGAGAGCAGGCGGCCCGCACCGAGCAGGAAGCGGCGCTGGCGGCGCTCGCGAAGCTGGAATTCGACCCGCAGGCGCACGCCCGCGCCCGGCAGCAGCGCGAGGCAGTGGTGGCCGCGCTGTCGGAGGCGAAGCTGGCGCTCGAGCGGCACCGCGGCGAGCTGGCGCGAGCCGGTGATGGAGTGAAGGCGAAGCAGGCCGAGCTCGAGCGGGTGGAGCGCGCGCAGGCGCAAATCAGCGAGGCTGAGACCGAGCTGGAGCGGTTCGGGCTGCTCGAGCAATTGCTGAAGGGCTTCCGCTCGCACATCACCAGCCGCATCGCCCCGACGCTGGCGGCGCACACTTCGCGCCGGCTGGCGCAGCTCACCGACGGGCGCTACACGCAGGTCGAGATTGACGGCAGCGACTACAGCCTGAAGGTGTTCGACGGGGTCGAAGCGCATTCGCTCGACCGCTTCTCGGGCGGCGAGGCTGATGCGTTTAGCCTCGCCTTGCGGTTGAGCATCTCACAGCTGCTGGCCGAACGCGCCGGGACCGAGATGGGGCTGGTCGTGCTCGATGAAGTGCTGGGGTCACAGGATGAGCTGCGGCAGCGGCGGGTGCTGGAAGGGCTCGAGCGCATGGCGCAGTCAGTCGGACAGGTAATCCTGGTGACACATATCGAGTCCATCAAGGACCACTTGCCGCACGTCTGGGAACTGGTGCTGGACGACGAGCGGGGGACCGTGTTGCGGGAGCTATAGCTCCTTCATCGCCTGGACCAGCTGCGTCATCATTTCCTTGCCGTCGCCGAAGAGCATCATCGTGTTGTCCTCGTAGAACAGGTCGTTGTCGACGCCGGCGTAGCCGACCGAGAGCGACCGCTTGACCATCACGACCACGCGCGCCTTGTCGACGTCCAGGATGGGCATGCCTGCCAGCGGTCCCTCGCCGCTGCGCGCAGCGGGGTTGACGGTGTCGTTCGCGCCGACAACCAGCACCACGTCGGTCTCGGCAAACTCGGAGTTAATGTGCTCCAGCTCAATCAGCTGCTCGTAGGGCACGTTCGCCTCAGCCAGCAGCACGTTCATGTGACCTGGCATGCGCCCCGCGACCGGGTGGATGCCGTACTTGACTTCACAGTCGCGCGTCTCGAGAATCTCGGCAAACTCGCGAACCTGATGCTGGCACTGCGAGACCGCCATTCCGTAGCCGGGGACGATAATGCATTTCGAGATGCCGTCACAGAGCATCGCCACCTCGTCAGGGTCGCTGCCGACTTTCGTGCGAGTGACCGTTTCGCGGTCGCTGCTGCCGCCGAACGCCTTGAAGAGCACGTCGCGCAGCTCGCGATTCATCGCCTTGCACATGATGAAGGTCAGGATGAGCCCCGCCGCGCCGACCATCGAGCCGGCGATAATCAGCACGTTGTTCATTAGCACGAAGCCGGTGAACGCGGCGGCGATGCCGGAGAGCGAATTGAGCAGGCTGACGACGACCGGCATATCGGCGCCGCCTATCGGGAGCACGAACAGGATGCCGAGCAGCGATGCGCAGCCAATCAGTCCGTAAATCCACTGCACGTTGGTTGGCTCCTGGATTGAGAGCCAGATGAAGCCGAAACTGGCGATGAGCAGCAGCACTTTCACAACGTTGAGCCATGGCGGCCCCCAGGTCGGGAACCTGACCCACTTGCCGCCCGGCAGACTGAAGCCGCCCTTGAGCTTCATCATCGCCACCAAGCTGCCGGAGAGCGTAATCCAGCCGATCAGCCCCGAAAGGCCAATCGCTATCCAAGTCGCGTAGAGCGGAACGCCTTCGGGGATGTTGCCCTCCGCAAGGCGGCCCAGCACTTCCGAGAGCGCGACCAGCGCCGACGCGCCGCCGCCGAAGCCGTTGAAGAGCGCGACCATCTCGGGCATGCCGGTCATCTCGACCCGCAGCGCCATCCAGGTGCCGATGAGCGCGCCGAGTGCAAGCCCGCCGACGATGAGCTCCCAGCCCAGGATGCCGGTCTCCAACTGGATGCGCGCCAGCGTCACGATGACGGCGAGTAGCATCCCGCTCGCGCCGTAGAGATTGCCGGTCGGCGCGGTGCGCGGGTGGCCCAGCTTCTTCAGCCCCAGGATAAAGAGCAGCGCCGCCACGAGATAGCCGATATCCCAGATTGCGGCGTCTATCACTTGCGCCTCCGGCCGGCAATCATCTGCAGCATGCGGTTGGTTACGAGAAAGCCGCCGACGGCGTTAATCGTCGCCAGCACCAGCGCCACGAACGCCAGCTTCGCTGCCAGCGGCGCGTTGCCGTCGGTGAGCGCGACGTTGCTCAGCATCAGCGCGCCGACGACGGTGATGCCGGAAATCGCGTTCGCACCGCTCATGAGCGGGGTGTGCAGCGTCGGCGGCACCTTGCTGATAATCTCGAAGCCGAGAAAGATGGCGAGCACGAAGACCGTCACCGCCGCGACCAGCGCCGCCAGCGTCAGCTCAATCATCCTGCCACCTCCCGAAGGCGGGACTGCGCGGCGTGGATTTCGCCAGCGTGGGCGACCAGCAC
>PSPB01000037.1 GCA_003193815.1 Methanobacteriota archaeon | reverse complement strand
CGGGAGGAGGAGCTGGCTCGAGTGCGGCGCGCTTACGAGGTGCTGGACCAGCTGCAGATACGGCACATGGCGCACAACCTGACCAGCGAGCTCTCGGGCGGGCAGTCGAAGCTGGTCGATATCGGGCGCGCGCTGATGGGCGAACCGCAGCTGCTGCTGCTCGACGAGCCGGTCGCGGGCGTCGCGGGGCCACTGGCCGACAAGATTTTCAACGACCTGCACCGCATCGTCAACGAGACCGGCATCTCGGTGGTGGTCATTGAGCATAACATGGACTTCATCCTGCGGCAGGGAGTTGACCGTATCGTGGTGATGGACCGCGGCCGGGTGCTGATGGAGGGCACCCCCAACGAGGTCAAGGCGAGCAGCGAAGTCATCGAGGCCTACCTCGGCGGCCGTGCTGGAGGTGCAGGATGAGCCGGGTACTGGAAGTCAGCGGGCTCGATGGCGGCTACGGCTCGGTACAGATTCTGAACGGCATATCACTGCACGTCGACAAGGGCGAGTTTGTCACCATCATCGGCCCCAACGGCTGCGGCAAGTCCACCTTCATCAAGGTCATCTTCGGCATCGCGACGCATTACCGGGGCACGGTCAAGCACCGCGGCGAGAGCATCGCCGGCTGGCGCACCGACCAGCTGGTGCAGCGCGGCATCGCCTACGTGCCGCAGGTCGACAACGTCTTTCCCGGGCTGAACGTGCGCGAAAACCTCGAGATGGGCGGCGTGCGGCTGCCGCCGAGCCTGCTGGAAGAGCGCATCACGCGCGCGCTTGAGATGTTCCCCGACCTGCAACCACGGCTGCACGACACCGCCGCCTCGCTCTCGGGGGGGCAGCGGCAGATGCTGGCGATTTCGCGCGCGCTCATCAGCAACCCTACCTTCCTGCTGCTGGACGAGCCGACCGCGGCGCTCAGTCCGCTCTACCAGGAACAGATTATCGAGCGTATCGACTCGCTGCGCGAGAAGGGTATCACCATCCTCATCGTGGAGCAGAACGCGCGGCTCTCGCTGGCGCGCTCTGACCGCGGCTACATCCTCGCCAACGGTGAGGTGGTACACACCGCACCGGCCTCCGAGATCCTTGACGACCCGCATATAAATGAATACTTCCTCGGCACCCTGCACGACTGAGCCGATTCTGCGACGCCCGGTTTCGACCAACCTGCCTTTAATCCGTCCCCAATACGGGCCGCATGCAGTTCTTCATCGACACCGCCGACGTGGCGGAAATCCGCGAAGCGCAAGCGCTCGGCATCCTCGACGGTGTCACCACCAATCCCTCGCTGGTGGCGAAGAGCGGGCGCGACTTCGAGGAAGTCGCGCGCGAAATTCTCGAACTGGTGGACGGCCCAGTCTCGCTCGAAGTCACGGCTCTCGACACGGCTGGAATGCTCACCGAAGCGGCGGTGCTGGCGGGCTGGGGCGAGAACGCAGTCATCAAGCTGCCGCTGACGCCCGACGGGCTCAAGGCGTGCAAGACCCTCGAAGACGCGGGCACCCGCACTAACGTTACGCTCTGCTTCTCGGCCAACCAGGCGCTGCTGGCGGCGAAGGCGGGGGCGAGCTACGTCTCGCCCTTCATCGGACGGCTCGACGATATTTCCGAAGTAGGGATGGACCTGATTCACAATATGCGCCTCATCTTCGACAACTACGACTTCCGGACGCAGATACTGGCCGCCTCAATCCGCAACCCGGTGCACGTGCTCGAATCGGCGCTCGCGGGCGCGGACGTCGCGACCATCCCCTTTAGCGTCTTCAACCAGCTGGTGAAGCACCCGCTGACCGATATCGGGCTCGCGAATTTCCTCGCCGACTGGGAAAAACGCAAGCAGTGAGCGGCGGGCTGCTTGTCGCCTCCGGGCCGCAGCTCTTCGCGTGGGCGCCCGGCAGCGAGCCACGGCTGGTGGGCGAGCGCGACGACCACGTCCGCACACTCTGCGTCCACGACGGCCGCCTCTACGACGGCGGCGACTCGAACGCGATTTACGACACGCTCGCCGACACGCTCGTCGCGGAGCGCGCTAGCTGGATCTACGCGCTCTGCTCGCATGACGGCGCGCTCCATGACGGCGGCCGCTACGCACAGGTGTGGCGCACGCAGGACGGCGAGCTGGTTAACTGGCGCGACAACTGGGTACGCGCGCTCTGCTCGCACGCTGGGGTGATGTATGACGGCGGCGACTACGGTGTGTGGCAGACCGGTACCAGCCGCGAGATGGGCAGCCGTCCCGGCGCGTGCTACGGCTTCACCCCCGTTGGGGAAGCGCTGCTCGACTTCGGTGAATACGGTGTCTGCGATACCCTCACGGGAGCACCGGTGGCGCAGCGACCGGCGTCGGTGCTGGCCATGATTGCCTTGGGCACCGCCATCTACGACGGTGGCGCTGGCGGGGTATGCGATACACGCAGCGGCGAAACGGTCGCGCAGCGCGCGTCGCCGGTGATGTCGTTCGGCGTCCACGACAGTGTGCTCTACGACGCGACCGGCCACTTCCAGCTGCACGCGACACTGGAAGACTCGCAAGGCGATTCGCCGCTGGCGGAGCTGGACGCGCCTATCCATGCGATGCTCTCGCTGCCGGCCGCGCTCTTCGACGCGCTCCCGTCGGACGGCAGCAGTTAATCCCCCGGCAGAGTGGCGCGCCATGGATCCACAGCGCTCGCTCTGGACGACCTATGCGATGATGCTGACGGTTGCCGTCATCTGGGGTGCGGCGTGGCCTGTCGGACGCGCGCTGGCGCTGGCTGCTCCCCCGTGGTCGGCGATGGCGCTGCGCTACTGTTTCGCGGTGCCGCTGCTCTTCGTGTGGCTCCATTTCGCGGAAGGCGTGCGCGTCCCGCCGCGCAGTGAGTGGCGCACGCTGGCGCTCATGGGCGTTACGTCGGTAGTCCTGTACCAGATTGGCTTCATCTTCGGCATGCGCGAGACCGCCGCCTCCGACGCGTCGCTGGTCATCGCCCTGAACCCGGTGATGGTCGCGCTGCTCTCCGTGCCCTTGCTGGGGTACCGGCTGACGCGCAACGCGAGCATCGGGCTGGCGAGCGGCTTTGCCGGCGTGGCGCTGATTTTCCTCGCCTCGCCCAACGAGCAGATTCCGCTCGAGCAGCGGCTCTACGGCAACGGCCTGATTCTCTTCGGCGCGGCCGCCTACAGCATCTATACCGTCACGCTGCGCGGCTACCTGCTGCGCGGCGGCTCGCAGTCGCCGCTGGGCGCGCTTACCTGGGCGTCGCTCATCGGCACGCTGCTGCTGCTGCCGCCGATGCTGGCCGAGCAGCCGTGGGAGCACGCCTGGACGATGGATGAGTGGGCGTTCCTCGCTTACCTCGGCGTGCTCTCGACAGTGGTCTGCTACGCTTTCTACGCCATGGGCGTCGCCGACATCGGCGCGCCGCGTGCGGCGAGCTTCATCAACCTGGTGCCGATTTTCGGCATTGCCACCGCAGTCATGTGGCCCGCGCTCAACGAGCAGTTCGGGCTGGTACACGTTGCCAGCTTTGCGCTGGTTTACGCCGGCGTGCGGTTGGTCAACACGCAGCCTCCCGAAGGCATCGATTGAACAGTGTCAGGCGACCTGCGGGTAGAGCAGGTACGCCTGGTATGCGAATCCGGCCGCGAACCCGAGCATGGCGATGCCGCAGGCTCCCAGCGTGATGCGGTAGCCCCGCGCGGAAAGCTGCCCGCGCGACCGGTCAAACAGCCAGGCGATGGTAACCTTGGCCATGACAAGCGTAAAGAGGAACGCAAGCGCGTAGGCCAGCGGCGCGAGCGGCTCCTCCACCGCGGCGGAAGCCATCAGCGGCCCGCCAATCAGGAACCAGAAAACGTAGACGTTGGGGTTGAGCAGGTTGGTCAGGACGCCGCGCCGCAACGAGCCGGATGTAGACGTATCGGAAAGTTCGACTTCCGGTGGCTCGATGGAGAAACATTCGACCCCCATCTTCACCAGGAACAGTGCTCCCAGCACCGAAATCAGCAACAGCACGGCCGGCTGCGTCGCAATCCAGCCTGCCGCCAGCAGGCTGGCAACAATCATCGGTCCGTCGGTGAACAGGGGCGCAGCAGCTGCCCGGACCCCTGCCCGGAACCCGCCCGACAGCGTCTCACGGATTACCACCGTGAGCAGCGGACCTGGTTTCACCCCCTCCACGACCCCCAGTGTAACCCCCACAATCGCGAGGGTGAGTATCTGTTCAGCCGCCATGTCCCACCAGGAATTGGTTTACTCGTCCGGGGCCAGGAAGGGGTAGCCCCATTCCTGCGGAATGTCTAGCGCACGCTTGATACTGCGCGGTGAAATCCAGCGCAGCAGGTTGAGCGGGCTGCCCGCCTTGTCGTTCGTGCCCGACGCCCGCGCGCCGCCGAACGGCTGCTGGGCGACGACGGCCCCGGTCGGCTTGTCGTTGATGTAGAAGTTTCCGGCGGTGAAGCGCAGCGCGTTGAACGCCTTCTGGATGTCCGCTTCGTGGGTCGCAAATATCGCGCCGGTCAGCGCGTAGGGGCTTGACTCGTCGCAGAGCTCCAGCACGTCGTCGAAGTCATCGTCCTCATAGACGTAGACGGTCAGCACCGGACCGAAGATTTCCTCGACCATCGATTCCGCCTTCGCGTCGCTGGTGACAATGATGGTTGGCTCGATAAACCAGCCCTTCGAGTCATCGCTGCCGCCACCGACGACGACCTCGCAGGTATCGCTCGCTTTCGCACGTTCGATGTAGTCGCTAATCTTGTCGAAGGCGCGCTGGTCAATCACGGCGGTCATGAAGTTGGTGAAGTCGCACGCGTCGCCCATCGTGATTTTCGCGACCTCAGCGCACAGCGCGTTGCCCATGCGGTCCCAGACCGACTTCGGGATGTAGGCGCGGCTGGCGGCGGAGCACTTCTGGCCCTGGAACTCGAAGGAACCGCGCAGCAGCGCCACCAGCAGCCCCTGCTCGTCGCACTCGGGGTGCGCCACAACAAAATCCTTGCCGCCGGTCTCGCCGACGATGCGGGGGTAGCTGCGCAATCCTGGCAGCGCATCGGCGATGCGCTGCCACAAGCCCTGGAACGTGGGCGTCGAGCCGGTGAAGTGCAGCCCTGCGAAGTCGGGATTCGCGAGCGCCACGTCGGAGATTTCGGCTCCTGACCCCGGCAGGAAATTGATGACGCCGGGCGGCAGCCCTGCCTCCAGCATCAGCTGCATCAGGACGTAGTTGGAGTAGTAGCAGTTGCGGCTCGGCTTCCAGATTGCGGTGCAGCCCACGAGTGCTGGCGCGCTCGGCAGGTTGCCGGCGATGCTGGTGAAGTTGAACGGCGTGATTGCCAGCACAAAGCCTTCCAGCGGGCGGATTTCGGTGCTGTTCTCGACCCCCTCCGGGGAAACCAGCGGCTGGAGCTGGTCGTGGAATTCGCGCGCGTAGTGGGCGTTGAAGCGCCAGAAATCGATGAGCTCGCACGCTGCGTCAACTTCGGCCTGGAACACCGTTTTCGACTGGTTCAGCATTGTCGCGGCGTTGACGCGGTAGCGCCAGTCGCCCGCGAGCAGGTCGGCGCAGCGCTCGAAAATCGCCGCACGCGCCTCGAGCCCGAGCGCAATCCAGTTCCCCTGCGCCGCGACCGCCGCCGTGCAGGCGCGCTCGATTTCCGCTTTGCCCGCCAGGTGCACCTTCGCCAAGACGTGGTTGTGGTTGTGTGGGACAACCTGCGCGACGGTATTCCCCGTGAAGACCGCTTCGCCGTCGACGATGCACGGCACCTCGACCACCGTCGCCAGCTGTCGCTCCAGCTCCGCCTGCAGCGCAGCGCGCTCCGGGCTGCCGGGGGCGTAGTCCAGTATCGGTTCGTTGGCCGGATGACCACTCATGCGTCGGTCCCAGCGGGAGCCTATGAATAGTGTTTTGCAGCCTCAGATGTGGCAGGCGGTGTTAGGATTCTTCTGGAAATAGTTCTGGTGATAATCCTCGGCACGCCAGAATTCCTGCGCCGGCGCGACCTGCGTGACGATGCGGTCGCCGAAGCGCGGCTGCGCCGCCGCGAGCGACGCGCGCGCGACGGCGAGCTGCTCCTCGCCGTGGCAGAAGATGGCGGAGCGGTATTGCGTCCCGGAAT
>PSPB01000036.1 GCA_003193815.1 Methanobacteriota archaeon | reverse complement strand
GCGCTGCCATCCTCGTCGACCGGCGTGATTACCACGTCGCTGACAATCAGGTCAGGGAGCTTTTCCCTCACGTTAATCGAGAGGTCGTTGCGCAGGTTGTTAGTCTCGTCCCACTCATCAATCTCGTTGCCGGGGTCGACCATGACCTCCAGCGTGTAGTCACCGATACAGGCGCTACCGCCGCAGTTGAGCGGAATATCCCACTCGAAGGTGAAGAAAATTATGTCCGGGAAGGTTCCGACATCAAGCGGTCCGAGGGTGTAGGGGCCGTATTCCTGCAGCTCGGGGTCGGTGATGCGCAGCCGCACGTTGGTGTCGGTCGCCATCTTGTTTCCCAGTTCGCTCTGCTGGATATGGAGGTCGAGGTCGATGGTATCACCTGCGTATGCCTGACTAGGAGTCGAGACACCTGCGACCCGTAGGTCCGGCTTGCGCTCGATTACCTCAAGGTAGTCCTCATGGGCATCATACCAGCTAAGGTTGTTGTTGTCCTCGCGAGCCTCGTCAACATTGTTGCCAGGGTCAATCACGATGCGCAGGTCCCAGTCGCCCGGGCCATCTTCGGGAATCGACCAGTTCATCCCCAGGTCTGCCTCGGAATCAAAGGTCTGGCCGGCGCCAATCGTCACACGCAGGGAGCCAGTCGTGTTAACCTGCTGCCAGCCGCTGCCATCACACGGGCACTTTTCCACCTCAAGGTTGATTACGATAGCTGGTGGTCCGGCGGAGCCCTCGCCGATGTTGGACAGAGCGTAGAGAACGGTTACCGCTTCACCCGCTATCGCCTCAGGAGGACTTAGAGTTATAGAGTCCTGAGCCGCCTCGTACCAAGTCAGGTCGGGCAAGGTGCAGTCACCGATACAGATTTCGTGGGTGTCCCGGTTATTGGAGAAATTGTTGTCCTCAGTGTTGTTTTCGTAGTAATCGGCAATTACAGTGAACTCATGCCATCCATCATCGGTGTCCTGGGGAACCTGCCACTCAAACTCCATCAGCTCACCTCCTTCCTCACCCGGGGGTGGGGGCTGGATGAAGTCGTAGTGCAGTGGAGTGGGGTCAATCCAGTTCTGCGGTTCATCGCCTGCCTCCTCGAAGAAGAGACCAAGTGTTACCGGCGTGGCGGTGCTGACGTTGCCGGAGTTACCGATGCTGAAGCGGAGCAGCATCTGCTGGCCTGCCTGAGCCTCGGTGTCCTCAATATCCAAATCAGCCCAGACGTCGGCAATGCCTATTTCCGGCTCGACGTTGAACCAGCCCTCGTACTCGTTGTTGGACTCGTCATCCTCACTGACGGTCTCGTCGTAGTCTACAATCGCGACAGGCATAGTCTCCCCCACGCTGTCAAAGGTGATGTTCAACGTCAGCGAGCCGGTCTCACCGGCACCCATGTTAATCGGGTCCGACTTGGCCATCAGGTTGCCATCCTCGTCGTCGATACCGATTCGTACACCATTAGCGTCGGCGTCGCCACTGTTCTCCCACGCCAAGTAGACCTCATAGAGCGTGTCAGCGCGTGGAGGTGGACTTCCAGCAGGCTCGTAGAAATCACTGAGCCAGAGATCTGGTCCCGGATTTCCTGTAGCGGTTGGGAAAACTAGCAGTCCCGAAAGCAGTAGCGCTCCTGCAAGAAGGAACGAAGCGAGCTTGTTACCATTGTTGGATTCCATGTAATCTCCCTTCGCGCGCACGTTGCTACTGCTTAATAAGAGTGTTCACGACGGTCTTATATCGGCCCCTCAAGTGGCGGGCGCATGCGATTTGAGATTGAGGGAAATCCCGATTACGGCGAAGTTATCGTCGAGCTCGGCCCGGGCGAGGAGCTGCTGGCAGAGCCGGGGGCGATGTCGCGCATGTCGTCGAATATGGAGGCGCAGTCGAAGCGGCTCGGCTCGTTCTTCGGCGCCCTTATCCGCAAGATGTTCGGCGGCGAGTCCTTCTTCGTCGGCCGCTTCACCCACCCCGACGGCGGCAGCGTCACGATTGCGCCGCGGCTGCCCGGCACGGTAACGCACCGGCAGATGAACGGCGACAGCGTCTTCCTGACGGCGGGCGCGTTCCTCGCCTGCACGCCCGGGCTGACGGTCAAAGCGAAGTTCGGCGGGCTGCGCGCGCTCTTCTCGGGCGAAGGCGCCTTCCTGGTCGAGGTTTCCGGCACGGGGGAGCTATTCTACAACGCCTACGGTGGCGTGGTCGAGCAGACGGTCGCGGGCAAGTTCACGGTCGATACCGGCCATCTGGTCGCCTTCGAGCCGTCGCTGCAATACACCATCGGCGGGATGGGGAACCTGAAATCCACGTTCCTCTCGGGCGAGGGGCTGGTTATCAAGTTCCAGGGCAACGGCAAGGTATGGGTCCAGACGCGCACGCTCGACGGGCTGGCGAGCTGGCTCACCCCGAGGCTCTGACATGGACGTAAACTTCGGCTCGGCGCTGGTGACGCTCCAGCCGGGCGAGGAGTTCGTTTCCGAGGCGGGGGCGATGTATCGCGCCTCGGGCAACATGGAGATTGAAATCAAGTCGCGCAAGCGCGAGGGGGGCGGGCTCTGGGGCGCGCTCAAGGAGGGTGCCAAGGCGATGTTCGCGGGCGAATCCTTCTTCCTCTCGACCTACCGCGTCAAGGATAACCGGCCGGGCGAAGTCGGCCTCGCGCCGATACTGCAGGGTGAAGTTTCGTCGCTGAAGGTCGGCCCCGAAACGTGGATTTGCGCCGGCGGCTCATTCCTCGGCGCATCGAGCGGCGTCGAGCTGGACACGCAGTATCAAGGCTTGAAGAAAGGGATGTTCTCCGGCGAGGGGCTGGTTTACGTCCGCGCCGCGGGGCAGGGCGAACTGCTGGTCAGCGCCTACGGCCGCATCTCGGAAGTTGAGGTGCGCGGCGGAATCACGATTGACAACGGCCACATCGTCGCCTTTACCGAAGGGCTGGAGTATGATATCGGCAAGGCGGGCGGCTGGATTGCATCTGCCCTTTCCGGAGAGGGGCTGGTGCTGAAATTCCGCGGCAACGGCCGCATCCTGGTCCAGTCGCACGACCGCGACCGGCTCGGCAACGCACTGGGGCCACTGCTGCCCTCGAGGGAGGGCTGATGCGCCACCGCCTGATTTGCGGGCCGGGCTACGCCGCGGCCGAAATCGAGCTGTCGCCGGGCGAGGAACTGGTCGCCGAGGCGGGCGCGATGGCGTGGATGGACGACTCCATCGCAGTGCGCACGCAGGCGCGTGGCGGCATCCTGAAGGGGCTGGGACGCATGATTACCGGCGAGAGCTTCTTCCAAAACACCTACTACGCCGAAGGCGTGCCAGGGAAGATTGCGCTGGCGCCGGGCGTCCCGGGCGATATCGTGCCCTACGAAATGCGGGACGAGACGCTCATCATGGAGCGCGGAGCCTATCTCGGGCACAGTGGCGACATCGAGACTTCGGTGAGCTTCGAGGGCTTTACCGGCATGTTCGCCGAAGGGCTGCTGGCGCTGCAAGTCCGAGGCACGGGGCTGCTCTTCTTCAACTCCTACGGCGACATCCAGGAAGTGGCGGTCGACGGCAACTACACCGTCGACAGCGGCTACGCGGTCGCGTGGCAGTCGTCGCTCGACTACAGCATCGGCCGCACCGGCCGCTCCATCGGCGCGTTCCTGTTCGGCGACCAGCTCGTCAGCCGCTACACGGGCCGTGGCAAGCTCTGGGTCCAGACGCGCAGCCCGCGCACGCTCGCCAGCTGGGTTCATCCGTTCCGGCGGGTAAAGAGCAACAACCAGTGATGGGGTCGCTGGCGAACGACATCATCGGCTGCCGCGCCTGCCCGCGACTCGTCGCCTACGCCGCGGAAGTTCGCGAGAGCGGCCGCAAGCCCGGCTTCGGCGCCGCCGGCTACTGGTGCCGGCCGGTGCCGTCGTTCGGCGGCCGCGACGCGTGGCTGCTCATCGTTGGGCTGGCGCCCGGCACCCACGGCGCGGGGCGCACCGGACGGCCGTTCACCGGCGACTACGCCGGCGACCTGCTCTACCGGGCCCTGTGGGAGCAGGGGTGGAGCAGCGGCCCGGAATCGCGCTCGCGGGACGACCCGCTCGCGCTGGACGGCGTGCGCATCGCCAATGCGCTGCGCTGCGCGCCGCCGCAGAACAAGCCGACCGGCGACGAGCTGAAGCGCTGCCGGCCTTTCCTCGAGCGAGAGCTGGCGCTGCTGCCGCAGCTCGAAACCGTGCTGGCGCTGGG
The DNA here is from genome assembly GCA_003193815.1 of Methanobacteriota archaeon. Classification (GTDB taxonomy): domain Archaea; phylum Thermoplasmatota; class Poseidoniia; order MGIII; family CG-Epi1; genus UBA8886. Next base: position 4,853 of record PSPB01000036.1, on the reverse strand, counting down.
GGGCGTGGCGCACCGGCAAGTCATCGCGACCGTCGGGGGGCGACAAGTTGACCACAAGTTCGGGCACGGCGCGCGCCACGCGCTGCCGGGAGTCGGGTGGGAGCTGGTCGACAGCTACCACCCCAGCCGCTACAACCTGAACACACGACGGCTCACAGCGGAGCAATTCACGGAAGTTTTGTCGTCCCTCCGCGACTGATATTAATAGCGCCCGGCCTGCGCCCCGCGATGGAACGCAGCCGGCTGCCGCTGCCGCTCACCGCCGTCGTGCTATTGCTGCTCGGCGCGGGGGGGCGGATTGCGCTGCACGCGCACCCCAACGTCGAGACCGTAATGGTCGCGACCTTCCTGGCGGCGATGCTGCTGCCCTTCGCGTGGGCGGTCGCGGTGACGATGGGGATGATGCTGCTCTCCGACTGGTGGCTCGGCTATCTCTGGGGCTCGCCCATCATCGCGTTCACCTATTCGGGATTCCTGCTCGTCGCGCTCGCGTCGCGCCGCTGGCGCCCGCAGATTGGCGGGCAGCTCTCGCCCGGGCTGGCGATGCGCTTCGCCGGCGCGGGGGTCGTCTTCGCGGCGGTCTACGACGGCTGGACCAATTTCGGCGTCTTCTGGCTCTGGTGGGCACACACGCCGGGCAACCTGCTGGCGGTCTACACGCTGGGGCTACCGTTCATGCTTTACCACCTGCTCTCGAGCATCGTCACCTTCACCCTCGTCGGGCTCCCGTTCTGGGTCGCGCTCTCGGCTCCGGCCGAGGACGAGGCGGCGGCGCCCGCGGGCGACGCCGCCCGCGACTGAAGCGGGAGCGGCGGCCGGCTGACCTTTATATCGCTCGTGGGGCAGACAGGCTGATGTCCCCGGGACGCATCGTTGCATTGCTATTGGCGCTGCTGTTGCTAGCGCCACCGGTCGCGCTGCCGGGGCCGGGTGCACCGCTGGGGTTAGTGAGCGGCGAGGAGCCGCTGCCGAAGTGGGGTTTCTACGTCTACATGGCGGGCGACAACTCGCTCTCCGAAGAAGCGACCGACGACCTGTTCGAGATGCAGATGGTCGGCTCGAACGGGGATCGCGAAGTGGTGGTACTGATCAACCAAGAGGGTGAAAATGACAGCCGCGCCTACCGGGTGCTGCGTGAGGGTCTGGAGGAGAGTGCCCTCAGCGACATCAGTACCGGCTGGGGCGACGAGCTGGACATGGGCGATCCCGCCACGCTGCGCGACTTCCTCAAATGGGCGACAACAGAATACCCGGCGCAGGAGCGCATCTTGGTCATCTGGGACCATGGCAACGGCTTCAAGCGCGTCGCCGAGGACGGAGGGAGTTACCTGACGGTGCCAGAAATCGAGGGCGCGCTCGCGGAATACCGCAGCGCGACCGGCCACGGGCCGCTGACACTCATCGGGTTTGACGCCTGCCTGATGGGAATGTTCGAGATTGCCTACGAGTTGCGCGAACATGCCGCCTACATCCATGGCTCGGAGGCGTATGAGCCACAGGAGGGGTGGACCTACAACCACCTGCTGCCGCTGTTAGGCGCGGAAACGACCCGGGAGCAGATGCTCGAAGCGGTGGTCCACAGCTACGTCGAGAGCTACCGCAATGGCTCAGTTCCCGGCGGATACTCGGTGACTGCGACAATAATCGACACTGCACAGCTGGAGCCGCTCCATGAAGCCATTTCCGGCTTCGGCACGGAGCTACGTGCAATCCAGACGCTCTACCGCGACGAAGTGGACGAGGCGCGCGCCAACTCGCAGGTCTTCGAGAACAGCGCCTATCGTGACCTGCACGACCTGACGCTGCTCGCCGCAGAATGGGCACCTTCTCCAGCGGTTCGTCTGGCCGGTGAGAGCGTGCGGCAAGCACAGGCGAACGCTACCGTCGTCGAAGAGCACTGGACCAAGCCGGGCCGTCGCGACGTCAGCGATGCACACGGACTCACCATCTACTACCCCGCCTCGACCCCGTCGTCGCGCTACTTCGACCTCGCAGCCGCCGCTGAGGGCGGCGGCTGGCGCGCGTTCATCGACGCGCTCAACTCCGAGCTGCCGCAGCCGCACGCGTCGCTCGACGCCAACGCGAGCGCCGACGGCGCCAACATCACCCTCTCCGGCAGCTACGCTGGCGACGCCGTCCGGCTGGAGCTGTTCCTGCAGGACGGCGACGGCAACATCGTCGCGCACGAGGAACACGCGCTCAGCGGCGGCGGCGAGCTCCCCACGGTCATGCTGCGCCCGGCGCGCTCCGGCAGCTACCGGCTCGATGCGCTGCTCTACGACGGCGACGGCTGGCTGCAGGACCACTACATCACTGAGGGGCTGGTGGTGGACCTGCAGCTGCCGGACCTGGTGGTGGAGATTGCCGGACCAGTAATCGGGTTTCCGAACGGACAATGGGTAATCGCTGGAACTCTGTCGGAAGGCCATACCTTCAGCCTAGGGGGAACAATATCGAATCAAGGAACTGTAACTGCCACTGACATCCAACTAGTTGTCACTGACGGTGGGGGGACCTGGCAATTCCAATGGCCTGAACTCGCACCTGGTAATTCTACAGAATGGCTCACTCCTTGGGAACTCAGCAATCTGGCTGCGGGAAACTACACTGTTTCAGCGATAGCCACCACGAACACAGAGAGTGATGAAGACCCAGCAAGCAACATGGACAGCTATATGTTACAGATTGTTCCACCCGGTTCGCACAGCTACCAGATTACAAGCAATCACGTAAACATAACTCAATTTGAGGATGGTCATTTCTCGCCCACGGCCGTGAACATCACGCTAGACGGAGATACTGGACAGGGGGTAGCCTTCGTAGAGTTACTGCTCGATTATCCAGTAGCATGGAGTCTGCAAGACGCCTCCGGCTACTTCACGGGAGCGGATGGGAATGTTTTCCGTTATGATATTTTCAGTTATGGAATCCACCCGGAAAATTCGCAGTATACTGCACTCCTTGTTCCTGCCGGAACCGCAAGCCTGCTTGCATCCTTCCTTCCTTCTCTCAGCAGCGTTGCGGGACCGCACGAAGTGGGTATTTCGCTTATCGACCACAATAACCTCTCCGCCGGCAGCAGCACCTTCACGGTGAACGTGCCTCAGTATCACGGGCTCCGGCTATCGACGGCTGAACAGGATAATGGTGACTGGGTATTATTTGTCGAGAACAGCGGTAATGGTCAGGAGACTGTCATGCTGACAAAGAATCTGCCAGAGGGACTCACACTGCACCTCTCGGAGAGCTACATGCAGCTGGCACCGTTCGAGACGCGCGAGGTGCGGCTCTCTGGCATTGCGGGCGCGAAGGGCAGCTACAGCGTCAGCTTCAGCGCGAGCAGCGAACTGCAGCCGGAGGTGCAGGTGAACCTCACATTCGCGCTGCGGGTCGGCGACGAGCCCGGCTGGGGGCTGCCGCTGCTGCTTGGCCTGGCGGGGGGCGGCGTCGTAGCGTGGGCGGTCGCGCGGCGGCAGCTGCTGTAACGCAGGCGGCGGTGCCCCCGCACTTTTATTTACGCGCGCGACCCCGTCCCGGCCGTGCTCCGCTACGTCGTGGTCGTGATACTGCTACTCCTGTCCGGTGCGCCGGCGCTGCCGGCACCCGTCGCGGGAGAGTTCGCGCCGAGCTATTTCGACGGCGACGGCGACGGAGTCGATGACCGGCTGGCGCCGCTGCTCGCGCAGGGTGCGGCAGTCGATATTTTCCTCGTTTTCGACGTGGCGCCCGGCGCGGAACAGCGCCGGGCGCTGGCGTCGCTGGGGCTGGAGCCCAGCTACGAGTCACACTACCTGCCGGTCTGGCAGCTTGACGGAGTGCCGGCGTACAAAGTGGGCTGGCTGACGACGTTGCCGGGCCTGCGACTGGTCGAGTGGCAGGCCATCTACTACCCGCTGCTCAGCACCTCGGTGCCTGCGGTCAAGGCGCGCGACTCGTCGACCTACGATGACGTCGCGTGGGACCGCGGGCTGCAGGGGGCGGGGGTCAACATCGCCATCCTCGACACCGGCGTCGACAACGAGCATGAGACCTTCGAAGGGCGGTTCATCGCGGGGGTCGACTGCGTCGGCGGCTGCAACGACTACACGACCGAGGAGGACAGCGGTGGCGACCCCGATGACCGTAACGGCCACGGGACGCACACCGCCTCGACCGCCCTCGGCACGGGAGGCGAGACCGACGACGACGGCGACGGCGAGCCGGACTACATGGGGGTCGCTCCCGAGGCGCGGCTGGTCGACGTCAAGGTGATGACCGACCTCGGCGCGGGCGGCAACGTGCTGCAGGGCATCGAGTGGTGCACCGACCACGCCGACGAGGACTGGGGCTCCGGCACTGCCGGCATCCAGGTGATGTCGATGTCGGTCGGAACCAGCGGCGGCAGCGACGGTTCTGACTCGGTTTCGCAAGCGAAGCGGCCAACGCCGCGGTCGCGGCTGGCATCGTAGCAGTGGCGGCGATGGGCAACGACGGCGACAACGTAGTCCCCGCACCGGCAGCGGGCGACTGGGTCATCGCGGTCGGCGCGACAGACGACCAGGACACTGTCGACCGCGACGGAGACCCGGTTGCGGACTACTCCAACTACGGGCCGCGCGATAGCGATGGCGACGAATACCGCTGGGACGAGCTGAAGCCCGACGTCGTGGCGCCCGGCAGCGGCATCCGCGCTGCGGCGGGCGCGCCGGCACCCTTCACGGTGGCGACCAACGGTTACACCACCCAGAGCGGGACATCCATGGCGTGCCCGCACGTGGCGGGACTGGCGGCGCTGATGCTGCAGGACGACCCCGGGCTGGAGCCGGGCGCCGGCCAGAACGAAGTGATGTGGCGCATGCGCAATTTCTCCGAGC
>PSPB01000035.1 GCA_003193815.1 Methanobacteriota archaeon | reverse complement strand
TACGTGGCTCTGGACCACGTGACCCTGGTTCGAATCCGGGCGGGGCTACCATTTTTGTCCGTAACCTCGTGCTTACCAAAATAGGAAAGATTCGGCTTGCGAAGCTGGCGTTACCGTTTTCCACCGTGCTCCAGTGGCGCGCCGTGGACCCTTGGCGCCTGCTGTTCGGCGTGCTGCTGCTGGCGACGTTGGCGACCGGCTGGATTGCGTGGGTTGCGCGGCACGCCTGGCGGGACCGCGAGCGGACGCTGCGCTGGTCGGTTGCGTCGGGCGGCTGCGCGCTGGCAATGATGCTACTGGTGGCGCTGGAGAAAGTGTGAACGTCGACACGGTAGCCGGCGACACCGCCCCTTCGGCGGCGGTGCTGAACGCGCGGCCGCTGCGCAACGAGGAGAGCGCGAGCTGGGAGCTGGAGGATGGCTTGGCGGTCATCACCCACGCCAAGGAGTTCTCGCGGCTCGAAGGGTGGGTGCGCGACCGCATCGGCGGGCCGGGGGAGCTGCGGCGGCCGCTCGACCGCTTCACCACCTTCCTGTGGCTGAAGTGCGACGGCGCGCACACGGTCGCCGGGCTGGTTGCGGCGCTCGAGGCGGAGTTTGGCGAGGAGGCGGCCCCCGCCGCGGAACGGGTGCAGAAGTGGCTGCAGCGGATGCTCGAGCTAGGGCTGCTGCGGCTGGAGTCTGGAAAATGAGGGTGCTGCGCTGCCCCGACTGCGGCTCGACCGATATCGACTACGAGGCGGGGCTGGTCACCGGCAGTAAATACCGCTGCCAGAAATGCGGTTACATGGGGGCGCTGGTAATTGAGGAGGAAATCCCGGATGGCTGAACCGCGCTTTGACTGGGAGAGTGGCATCGACGCGCTGGCGCCGCATTTGGCCGGCGCGAAGCGTATCGGCCTGCAAGTGCCCGAGGGGTTGCGCCCGCGCGCGCCCGACATCGTCGCGCGGCTGGCACAGATCTCGGGCGCTGAGGTGCTGTTGTGGGGCGACCCCACCTTCGGCGCCTGCGACCTGGCCGACCGCCCGCTCTCGGAAGTGGGCGTCGACGCGCTGGTGCATCTCGGCCACCTGCCGATGCCGTATCACGCCGACTGCTATGCGGTGCCGGTGCACTTCGTCCCGGTGCAGCACACCGGCGCGCTCGTGCTCCCCCGCAAGGCCATCGCCCGACTGCGCGAGCTGCTGCCAGAGGCCATCGGCGTCGTTACGACCGCGCAGCACTTGCACTTGCTCGGGGAGCTGCAGGAGCGGCTCGCCACGGCGGGCTTCGCGCCCGAGGTGGGCGAAGGCGGCCCGCGGCTAGCGGCGCCGGGGCAGCTGCTCGGCTGCAACTCGGCGGCGGCGCGCACGCTTGACGTTCCCGGCTATCTCTATCTTGGCACCGGCATCTTCCACCCGCTGACCGTCGCGCTCTCGACCGGCAAGCCGGTGGCGTGCCTTGACCCGCACAGCGGTGCGGTGACGGCGGCGGACGCCGACCGCTTCCTGCGGCAGCGCTACGCGGCGATTGCCGCGGGCGGGCGCGCGCAGCGCTGGGCGGTGATGTTCTCGACGCAAATCGGCCAGGAGCGGCTGGCGCTGGCGGAGCGCTTGGCGGGGGAGCTGCGCGACGCGGGCCACGAAGCGCTGCTCATCGGCGGCATCCACCAGTCCGAAGGCCAGCTCGCGGGGCTCGGCATCGGCGCGGCGGTGATTACCGCCTGCCCGCGGGTCGCCATCGAGGATGGCCCGACGTGGAGCATCCCGCTGCTGACGGTGCCGGAGCTGCAAATCCTGCTTGGCCGGCGGGATTCTGAGCCGTATCCTTTCGACGAATTCCCGTAACGCCAATCTCTTAAACCGGGAGCAGGACTCGCCGGCCGATGGTTGCGCTACAGGTGGAGAATGTTATCGCCTCCTCGAGCCTCGGCAAGGAGGTCGAGCTGGTGCGGCTCGGAACCGAGCTTGAGCACGCCCAGTATACCCGCGGGCTGACCCCTTCCGTGATTGTTGACCTCGACGGCGACGGCGCTGGCGGGCGGACCGGGCTGGTCTTCGGCAGCGGCAAGCTCTACGTCACCGGCGTCGATGACCTTACGGCCGGCCGCGAGGCGGTCACCCAGCTCCGCAAGGCCATCAAGGCGCTCGACCCGAAGGTGAGCCTGCGCAAAGGCGTCAAGCTGGAGAATATGGTAACGCGTGCCGACCTCGGCACGACGCTTGACCTGGCCGCAATCGCGGCGGCGGTCCCCGGCGCCGACTACGACCCGGCCCGTTTTGCAGGGGTGGTGATGCGGCTCGACGAACCTTCCGCCAGCTTCATCCTCTTCCGCTCCGGCATCGTGGTCGTGACTGACGTCAGCAGCGAAACCCGCGCCCGCAGTGCGCTGAAGGCGCTCAGCAAGTTCCTGCACGCGGCGTCATTGATTGGGTAAAGTGGGCGACGCACGAGTCGCGCATCTGGCCAGTGTTATCGAGACGGCGGTCGCCGCCGCCACGAGCGGTCACGCCACGGTCGCGTTTTCGGGCGGTGTTGACTCGTCGCTGGTCGCGATGCTGGCGTCGCGCCACGCCGAAATAGAGCTGCTGGTGGTCGGCACGCCGGGTGCGCACGACCTCGCCGCCGCGGAGGAATCAGCAGCGCTACTTGATTTAAATATTCATCACCTTGAGATTTCCCCCACGCAAATGGTCGCCGCCAGTCAGGAACTGGCCGCGACGCTGAGGCTTTCGCAGCAGGAAGTCGAGTTCCTGCTCCCTTTCTGGCTGGTCGCCCGCGAGGCGACTCATCCGCTGCTGCTCTGCGGTCAGGGCGCCGACGAACTTTTTGGTGGCTACGAGCGCTTCCGGCGCCCCGGCGCGGCCCCCGACCTCGCCGCGGAAGTGGCCGAATTGCAGGCGCGGCTGCCGCAGCGCGAAGAGGCGATTGCGCGCCACTTTGCAGCCGAAGTGGCGTGCCCGTTTCTCGACGCGCGCGTCGTCGCCGCTGCTGAAGCGTTCCCGCAGGCGGAGCGCATCCTTGCGCCCGGCAAAGGGCCGCTGCGGGCGGCCGCCGCTGAGCTGGGGCTGCCGGCCGTGATTGCGCAGCGGCCGAAGAAGGCGGCGCAGTACGGCAGCGGTGCGCAGAAGGCGATTCGCGGCGCGCAGCAGCAGCGCTTGGCGCTGACGCTGCGCTTCCCCTCCGCTGCGGTCGCTGCGTCAGTTGCCGTCGCCACCACCCCAGACAACGCCGGCTGGGTGACACTCGAGCGCGACGGCGCGACGCTCGAGGTGCGCATCGTTGCCGCCAGCGTCGGGAGCCTGCGCGAAGCGGCCGAGGACTTCCTGGCGTGCGCGGCACTTGCCGCCCGCGTCGCCGAAAAGGATTAGGCGGCGGCGACGCTGGGGCGCCATGTCGCAAAGCTTTGCACAGATGCTCGCTGGCGTACGCGCCTTCCACGAGAAGCACGATTTCGCCGGGAACAACGGCCATGACATGGCGTACCGGTTGCTGCTGACGATGGAGGAACTGGGCGAGCTGGCCGAGTGCATTACGAAAGGCAAGCCGCAGGCGGAGCGCGCGGAGGAGCTGGCCGATCTGCTGATCCTGACCCTCGGCCACGCCATCGCGATGGACGTTGATTTGGAGGCTGCGTTCGACGCCAAGCTCGCCGAGGTGATGCAGCGCCCCGCCATCCGGGGTGACCTCGGCGTGCGGGTGACGCGCTACGAGCCGCCCGCCTGATTCGGCAAACACTAAATATTGCGCTGCCGTGCGCCGGCTGTGGCCTCTCGCAGCGAAGCTAGTACCGCCCTTCCCGAGCCGAGCAAAGGGCTCTCGGGCATCGTCGCCGCCGACACGACGCTCAGCTTCATCGACGGCGAAAAGGGCATCCTGAAATATTGCGGTTATGGCATCGACGACCTCGCCGCCAGCTCCAGTTTCGAGGAGGTGGTCTGCCTGCTCTATGACCGCAGCCTGCCCTCGAGGGAGCGGCTGGCCGGCATGCGCGCCCGCATTGGCGCCGCCCGCGTGCTGCCGTCCGAGGTGAAGCAGGTCATTGAGCAGCTCGCCGGCCGCACTTCGCCGATGAGCACGCTGCGCACCGTCGTCTCGGCGCTCGGCCATTACGAGTCGAACGTGCCCCTCAAGGAGCTACCGCCCAAGGCGCTGCGGCTGGTAGGACAGATTGCGGCCGCGGTGGCGATGATTCACCGGCTGCGCGAAGGGCAGGCGCCAATCGAGGCGAACCCCGAACGGGGGCACGCCGCCGACTTCCTGCACATGTTGCTCGGCCGCGAGGTGACCGAAACGCAGGCGCGGGCACTCGACCTCTACCTGATCCTGCTCGCCGACCACGGCTTCAACGCCTCCACCTTCTCCGGGCGCGTCACCGCCGGGACGCTGGCGAACCTCCATTCGGCGATTACCTCCTCAGTCGGGACGCTCAGCGGCCCGCTACATGGCGGCGCCAACGAGAAGGCGATGGAGATGATTATCAAGGTCGGCTCGCCCGACAATGCCGCCGAATGGGTCGCGGAGCGGATTGCCGCGAAGAAGCGCATCATGGGCTTCGGCCACCGGGTCTACAAGGTCGACGACCCACGCGCGCCGCACCTGAAGGCGTCATCGCGCGCGCTGTGGGAAGAGCGGGGCGACACAACCCTCTTCGAAACCAGCGTTGCCATCGAGCAGGCGGTCAAGGCGGCGAAGCCGCTCATCACCAATGTCGACTTCTACTCGGCGACACTGCTCTACGGGCTCGACATCCCGACCGACCTGTTCACCCCGCTCTTTGCGATGTCGCGCGTCGCCGGCTGGACTGCGCATGTGCTCGAGCAGTATGGTGACAATAGGCTGATTCGCCCCCGCGCGCGCTACGTCGGCAAGGCCGACCGCACTTACGTTCCGCTCAAGCAGCGCTGAACCGCAAACAGTTTTGGCGGCCGCTGCTGCCCCCGCGTGGAAATCGACGCGGCGCGGGCGCATTTGCGGAGCGGGGGGCTGCTGGTTTACCCGACCGACACGCTGTGGGGACTCGGCTGTAGTGCTCTCGATGGCGCCGCCGTCGCGCGACTGCTGCGCCTTAAGAAGCGCTCTTCGGATGGGCTCAGTGTGATGGTCGGCTCCCCTGACGAGCTCTGGGCGCTCGGTGAGCGGTCGCCCGTCGCGGAGGCGCTCGCGGCGCGCTGGCTGCCGGGGCCGCTGACGCTGGTGCTGCCCGTCGCGTGCGCGCTGCCGGAGGGCGTCGGCCGCGACGGGACCATCGGCCTGCGCGTTCCTGACCACCCGGTCGCGCTGGCGCTGGCGCACGAGCTGCCGATCGTGACGACCAGTGCCAACCGCCACGGCGCGCCGCCCGCGGCAACGCTGGCGGAAGCGCGCGCGGCGCTTGGCCGCGACGCGCGCTATCTCGACGGGGCTGCCCCGCAAGGCGAGCCGTCGACGGTCGTGCGCGTAACTGCCGACGGCTGCGAGGTGCTGCGCGCCGGCGCGATTTCCGAGGCGGAGCTGGAGGCGTCACTTGGAGGCTGACGAGCTGGCGAAATGGCGCCACGCCGGCGAGCTGGCGCGCGACGCGCTGCAATACGGGCGCAAGCTCATTGTCGCGGAGGGCGCCGTGCTGTCGGCGGTCACCCGGATTGAGGATTACGTGCGCCGCAACGACGGCGGGCTGGCGTTCCCGGTCAACATCGCCACCGATGAGGAGGCGGCGCACTGGACGCCATCGTCGCGCACCGACCGCCGCTTCGCTGCGGGCGAGCTGGTGAAGCTCGATGTCGGGGTGGAAATCGACGGCTACATCGGCGACAATGCTCTCACCGTCGAAATCGACGGCTCACGGCACGACGAGCTGCGCGCGGCAGCGCTGAAAGGGCTGGAGCAGGTGATTGAGCTGGCGGCGCCCGGCGTCACCACCGGGGTGCTCGGCAGCGCGGTGCAGGCGACCATCGAGGAGTGCGGGCTGCGGCCGGTCGCCAACCTGACCGGCCACGGAATCAAGCGCTACGACCTGCACAGCGGGCTCTCGATACCGAGCGTCGGCGGCCATCGCGGGACCGCGCTGCGCAAGGACGACGTGATTGCAGTTGAACCATTCGCGACCAACGGTGCCGGCCGAGTCGGCGGAAAGCGCAATTCCAATATATACCATCTGGGCAGCCCCCGTCGCGTGCGCGACAGTGCGGCGGCAGGATTGCTCGAGCTGATTCGCAGCGAGTTTCACGGGCTCCCCTTCGCCGAGCGCTGGCTGCACGCGTTCAGCGACGAGCCGCGCAAGCCACTACAGAGGCTGCTGCGCAGCGGCGCGGTGGGCTTCTACCCGGTGCTCGACGAGCTGGGCCACGGGATGGTGGCGCAGGCGGAGCACACGCTGCTGCTGACCAGCGGCGGCGTGGAGGTGCTGACGGCGTGAACCTCTCGCTGCCCCCCGCGA